>JANPCZ010000142.1:0-76188 GCA_031431215.1 Myxococcales bacterium | reverse complement strand
AGCTTCGCTTGCGCGTCCGGCTCCGCCATCCCACCAGCCTGCCCGCTGCGCGAAAAACCGGACAGGTTTGGGTCCGCACCCCGCCCGCGCGGTCCCTTGGATCTACGCGGACTTCACCCCGCTATGTCAGGAGGTCTGGATTCGCCTTCGCGACTGAACAGAACCCTGACCGGAGGCCTGGCGACCTTTGCATTGTCTTACGGCGCTGCCCTGGTCGTGGCTTCGTCGAGCAATCATGCAGGCGACGGTCGCCTCTTCGTCCCGGTGCTCGGACCCTGGCTGGATCTGGGCGCTCGCGGTGGGTGCCCAGTCGGGAGCATGTCCTGCGACCGTGAGACCACGTACAAGGTCCTTCTGGTCGCAGACGGGGTGTTCCAGATGGCTGGCGTCCTCGCCATCGTCAGCGGAATCCTGTCGCCTGGTGAGCGCACGGTAGCCACAACAGCCCAGGTGCATGTCGTACCGGTGAGCGTCGCTCACGGCAGTCCCGGATTGGGTGCTTTCGGCACCTTCTGACACACCCGCTCGGCGGGGCCGGTTGGTCTTTACCCGCCCCGCCGCGGGCCGCGCAGGAAATCGCGGTCCTACGGTGGCGCGTGCACGTAGGTCAGCACCTTCTGCCGTTGGCAAGGCGTTCGATGCTGGTCAGCCAGGTCAGCTTGAGCGTCGTTGCGGTCAAGCGACCAAGTGATCTCGCCCTCGCGGTTGACCTCGATGAGGCGACAAGGCCTCGAAGCGTTGGGCACGCCCCTGTGTCCCAGACGAAGAACGTGGCCGTCGGGCAGGCGATCGAAGCCCAGAACCTGCTCGGCGCTGCTGACGTAATTCCAGACCACCTCTAGCTGAGCATAGCTAGTGGTCGCGATCGATCTCCTGCACGCCGGTGGGCTTGCCGCCGTAGGCGTAGACGACGTGGCCGTCAGGCAGCGCACGAAACATCACGGCCGAACTCGGGAACGCGTGCTGCCACACGATCTCGCCGCGCGCGGACAGCTCGACCAGGCGGTTCCTGGGTGCGTACTCGGCGATGAGAATGTGACGCCCGGGCCCTGCCACCCTGCCCTTCAAGCTGCGATCGCTGGCCAGCCCCGGCGCGGCACACGCGCACGTGATGGTAAGCACCCACAGCCAGAGCAGACGTGCGGCCATGAGCGGCTGTGAACCGAGCGCCGCGCCCGACGACTTGCCTACCAGTGCGAGACCAGCTGGTACTCGGCCATCAGCTTCGGCAGCATCTTCACGCCCAGCAACTTGACTCCGGGGACCAGCTCATCACGCGCGATGCCTCGCACGGCCAGATCCTCCTCGATGACGAACACGGGAATCTTGCGCTTCTCCATGACGTCGATGAGGTCCCTGTCCACGCGCGGTGCCTGGGTTTGCTTCCACTCACCGATGACCAGGCCCGGCGCCCTGTCCCGCCACGGCGTAGTTGACAGCGTTGCCGCGCAGGACGACGGTGTGCTCGGCGCCAGCGCCCTGCATGGCGGCCAGCACCCACAGGATGGTGTCGTCCTGCTCTTCCCATGACAGCCCGGTAGGCCGACTCGACGGGACTGACGGCCCCCTGAGCCCCCCTGAAACCCCGCCGCCGCGCACAGCAACGCCATAGCCAGTCCGGCGCGTCCCTCGGTGCGCGTGTGCAGCGACGTAACCGCCACCCCGTCCGCTTTGGTGCTCATAAGCAGGGTCCGTGCCGCGCCTCGTTCAACTCGGCGTTTGCGCGGCGATCTTCGCCTCCGAGGCCGTGGTCGTCTCGCCGGTCGCCGCGCAATCGCCTACTGGTTAGCTGCATCGCATGGTTAGGCGTGGTTAGTTTAGGCGGTGCTTGGACTTGGTAAAGACGTCGAGACTAGAACTCTGGAAAGCCTGGATAATCACTTCGTCATCACTTCGTCATGGAGCCAGCCGTTACCTCCTTCTTATGCGCCGCGAAGGCGGCGAGGACTTCTCCCTTCTCGCGCTCAGGGACTTTGGCGAAGGCAAGGCTGCGCCCCAACTCGGCCGCGACCTCGTCGAATTCTGCTGGCGAGATCTTGAGGTCAAGATGCGCCTTCTCAAGGCCTAAATGAGTTTTACCCGGCTTGGTTGCCGAGAATTTGAACGGCCCGCCGGTGACCTCGCAGACCCACAGGGTGCGCATGAACTTGAGGCCCGGCAACCTGTCCAGGTTCTTCGTGTGCCATTCCCTGAGAGCTGGGTTCTGCGAAGTCTTTCCCACGATCGGGTTCTGCACCACCGCGTCGCTAAAATGGTCAACGACCGCGGCGATGGCGAAGACGCCGCCAAGCCGTTCATATAGACTTTTCTCGGCCTTCGGAGCGGCTTGCAGCGGCAGTGTCAGTGCCACTGTGAATAGAGATAGTATTGCGATTAGTGATTTCATGTTTTTGTTTGTTCCTTTTGTCTGCTGTTTTTTGGTTCCCGTCCTGGCAACCATGACGGACGAAAGTGTTCGATTGAGAGCATCGGGGCCAGATCATGCCCGAAAACGCCGCCGCCGCGGGCACCGGCAACATCGGCATTGGCTCTTTTGACGCCACCTCCGACAGCAGCTCGTCCCGGGCGCTCCCGGGGGACGTCTTCTTCGCCATCGTGATCAAGGGTGCGATTAATGAAGCGGACCTGAACGCGCTGGAGGCGGCCCTTACCAAACACTTCAAGCCCGCCCCGTAGCAGTCGTCGCGCGAGGCGGCGGCAAGCCTCGGCGTGCCGGCGGGCACGCTGGCCCATCGTCCGATCGCGCGCATGCGCGAGGCGCTCGATCTGCGGAAAGGCGTCAGGGCGGAAACCGCGCGGGCGCCACTCCAAAAGCCTGTGCGCGCCCGCGGTCCATTAATCTACTTGGCGGGTTTCTGCATCATCTTTGCGTGGCCGGCAGTTAGTTCGGCCTTGGTCAGCGACCCGTCCTTGTCGGCATCCATCTTTTCGAACATCTTTTTTCCACACAGCACGTGTTCCTCGGTCATGAGTGCGCCATCGTTGTTGGCGTCGCAGATCTTGATCATGTCCGCCGAGGACATGTCCGTCTTCGCCGGTTTCTTCCCCATCATCTTGCCCATTTTCCCGTGCGCCGCATCCATCTCCGTCGCAGTGACCTTTCCGTCCTTGTCCCCGTCCATCATTTCAAACATCTTCTTGGTACCGGCAGCATGCTCTTCGAGGGAAATTTTTCCGTCACCGTCGGTGTCCATCATCCTGATCATGCCATCCAGCGATCCCTCGCCGGCGAACGAGGCGGGCGATGCCGCAAACACACAACACGCTGCCAGTCCGATACTGAGATTCTCAAGCGCCAATTTTTTCATATGCGGTCTCCTGCGTAGAAGGGTTGATTACACAGAAATCGGGAGCAATTCCCGCGCCAGTACTTGGCGCCGGCTATGACCGTGTCGACACGAAATCGCCATGCGAATTACGTTACCCGGCGGTGACCGGCGGGCGCTCGTGTCACCAGGTAGTAACAGGCCGGCCGCCTACCAACGAGTGGCACCTCCTCGAAGAGGGTCGCTGAATTCCAGAAACTGCCCTGGGCTCGGCCTCTGCGTTGCATATTTTCGGCTGACGTTGAAACGTGCAGCCGCTGCGGCGGAAAGATGAAACTCAAGGCCCTCGTCCGCCGCCGCTCTCGCCCGCCCGCGCGCCCCCCTACTGCAAGAGCCGGGTGCTGCGCCGCAAGCCAGCCCAGCACTCCGACCAGGCCAAGCTATTCGACGACTTGAACTCGCCCTCCTCGCCACCGCCGGCGAAGATCCGTTCTCCGACGGCTAACGTCGCCTTCCTTACCTTCGCTCACCGTCGATTTCGCTCCAGAACCCCCTCATGCAGGCCGCGATCGCCTCGATAAATGTCGGGCGGCCAGCGGGCCGGGTGCTTCGCGGACCCACCAACCCTGCCTCCTGGCAACCGGCGATCATGAAGTCGACTGCCTGATCGACCACCCGAAGGAAGGGGGCGCGCGGGAACTGGGCGCCTGGGCGTATACTTTCGGAATGGATCTTCTCGCGCGAATCACGCATGACCAGGCGGTGATGGGGGGGCGGCCGTGCATCCGAGGAATGCGTGTGACGGTCGGGACGATCATGGGGCTGCTCGCGGCGGGGCGAACGCAGGAGGAAATCCTGCAAGAGTATCCGTACCTGGAGAAGGACGACATTCAGGCGGCGCTGACCTACGCGGCCTGGCGAACGCAGGAAGAAGAACTCCCGCTGACATGAAGATCCTGCTGGACATGAACCTGTCCCCGAGCTGGGTCGGGTTCCTGCAGCAGGAGGGATTCGAGGCGGTTCACTGGAGCGCGGTGGGCGATCCGAGGGCGAGCGATGCGACGATCATGGCTTGGGCTCGCGATCGGAACTACGTCGTGTTCACGCACGATCTGGATTTCTCCGCGATTCTTGCGACGACTCACGCAAGCGGCCCCAGCGTGCTGCAGGTCCGAACGCCAGATGTGCTCCCGGGAGCGATCGGAAGGGATGTCGTTCGCGTCCTGCGGCTGCGCGCTTCGGCGATCGAACGGGGGGCGATTGTGACCATTGATCGGGCTGCGGCTCGCGTCCGCGTGCTTCCAATCAGATGAAATCGAAATCAGCGGCGAGTCAGGCCAGCCGCCGCGGCCTGGTCCAAGCGAGCGGGCGCCGCACTCACCCCGTCGCCCGCCCACGATGGTCACGCACGAGGGAGTCGCGGCTGTGATCCACCAGGCCATGCTCATGGATGCCGCGCTAACCATGCCACGTCCTCCCGAAAGTTGGCCTGCGCCAATTCGTGCTGACGGTGCCTTTTTCGCTGCGCGCGAGGCTCGCTTACGATGGCAAGTTGCTGTCCGCCGTCGGTCGCGTGTTCGTCGACTGGGTACTGGCATGGTACCGCCGCCGCATGCGGGGCATCGGCTCAAAGCACGGCCGCTCGGGCTCGGTCACCGTCGTGCAGCGGGTATCGTCCGACGTTAGCCGTCGGAGAACGGATCTTCGCCGTCGGTGTCGCCTTCCTTACCTTCGTTCACCGTCGATTTCGCTCCAGACCCGCCTCATGCAGGCCACGATCGCCTCGGTCCCACCGCTCGCCCACCCCTCGCGTGCCCTCCCCACCTGTCGCCCCCCTGTCGTTTCACCTACGGCCCCGGCATCGAACCGATGGCCGCACCAGGGATCTCTCCGAACTCGCCGATCCGGCACCCTTGCGACGCAGCTTGCCCTGATGGTCGCTTCATGGCTAGATATAGCCATGAAGGCGATCAAGATCGCGGAGCTAAAAGATCGGCTGTCGGAGCACCTTCGGGCGGTTGAACGTGGGGCCGAGGTGATAGTCACGGATCGCGACCGGCCGATTGCCCGCATCGTGCCTTTTCACGCTGGTCAGCCGATGGCCACGATTGAGCCGGCCCGGGTGCCGTTCAGCGTGGTCCGGTCACGAAAGGGACCCCGACCGGCGCGCTGGTCGGTACGGTCGGGTGCGCTGCTCGCCACCGAACGCGGCGACCGGTGAAAGCCTATGTCGACACCTCGGTGCTGCTCCGGATCGTGCTCGCCGAACCGAAGCCGCTGAGCGAGTGGCGCTCCATCGATCTCGCCCTGACCAGCGAACTCACCCGCGTGGAAGCGTTGCGCACGATCGATCGGGCTCGTATCGAGCTGCGGCTATCTGATATCGATGTGGCTGAACGGCGTGCTCTCGTTCTCGGTACCCTCGACGGCTTTCACGTGGCCGAGCTCGACCGTGTCGTTCTCGGCCGTGCGGCCGAACCGTTTCCGACGCTGCTCCGCACCCTTGATGCCATTCATCTGGCGACGGCGTTGCTGTCCCGCGCGGCGCACCAGGGCCTGGTGTTTGCTACGCACGATGCTGCACAAGCCATTGCGGCCCGAGCGGTCGGGTTTCGTGTGATTGGCGCCGCCCGCTAGAGACTTGCCGCACGCATGATCGCAGGTTCTTCGGCGGCGGCCGAGGGTGCAGGTGCAGCCGGCTTGAGCGTGATCCTATCTGGTCGCCGCTCGTGATTTTGTCGATGGATCTCGGGGCCGTGGACGCGGGGGCATCGTGATCCAGGGCGGGTGGATCCCTGGACGCACGACGGCCAGCGTTCCCAGTGCGGAAAATACTGGCCTGGGACGAGCACCAGGTCGTCCTTGTGGCGGACGAAGTGCCGTACACCCGCCACCACCTCGGCCTTGTACTCCGCTGTGAACTTCCGTCTCGATTTCTTTCCCATGTGGACTCCCTTGGCCATCTTGACCTCTTCTCGGGTGTCCACGAAACCGGGGCAAGTTCACAGCCCCGCGTCGGACTTCATGGGTGCGACCGATTTCGAGAAGGTAGATCGCTTGACCTACGGCACAGCTCAGCACTTTGTGACCAAGCTGCAGGCAGGATCGAGCCGCTGCGCCCAAGGGGACATGGCCTGCCTGGACGCCCTGCTGGGGGGGCAGGGGCGGCGGGTTTTTCGCCGCCCCCTAGAAGTCGTCGAGCTGAAAGCCTACAAGGAGCTCTATGCCAAGGAAGCCTTGCGCAAGGGGCACGATGCCGGGCTGGTGCTGGCGCTGACCGCCATGTTGCAGCCGCCTCATTTTCTCTACCGCTCCGAGCTTGGCGGGGTGATGCCGGTTGAAGGGACGCTTCTGCGCCTCACGGACTGGGAATACGCCGCAGCGCTGTCGTTTCTTCTGACCCGCAGCACTCCCGACGACGCTGTGCTGGACGCCGCGGCCGCGGGCACCCTCCGCGCTCCTCAGGGCGTTGCCGCGCAGATCACCCGTCTGCTCGCCAGCAAGCGGGGATCGGCAGGCGTACTCGACTTCTACGAACGCTGGCTGGGCGTCCATGAGTTCGCTGAAGTGGAAAAGGACGCCAAGCTGTTTCCGATGTTCGACGCTGCATTCAAGATGGCCGCCCGTCGCGAATTCCACGAGACCGTACGCGCCGAGGTGCTGGCTGGTGGCAGCTTCAGGAATCTCCTGCTCACCAGCAAGGGGTTCGTCGAGGCGAAGCTGGCCGCCGTCTACGGCGTGCGGGCTCCTGTTCCGGCAGCCCAGGCGGATCTTGGCCTGGCCAGAGCGGGCTTGCTGACTCAGGTGGCGTTCCTGGCCTCGGCCAGCAAAGAGAACGACACCAACCCGCTGCACGTTGCGAAAACCATTTTCGACCAGGTGCTGTGCCAGCCGTTCCCGTCGCCTCCGGACAACGCGCTTTTGGTTCCGTTTACGCCCATGCCTGGTGCCAGCCGGCGCCAAAACATGGATCTGCGCACCGCGGGCGGTGCTTGCCAGGCTTGTCACAAGATCCTGAATGGCGTTGCGTTTTCGTTCGATGCCTATGACCCGATCGGACGGCACCGCAAGAAGCTGGATGGCCTGGACATCGACACGAGTGGCGAGTTCATCAACACGCGCGATGCCAATGGCCGCTTTGCCAACGTGCCCGAGATGATGCGCCTCTTGGCCGCGAGCACCCAGGTCAGTGAGTGTCACGTGATGCAATGGCTACGCTACTCCCTTGGGCGAGCCGAGACGGATGCGGATCGTCCGTCCTTGGCGCGCGCTCACGAGGTGTTCGCGCAGAAGGGATGGAACGTCCTTGCCATGCTCACCGAGCTGTCTCTGTCCGATGCCTTTGTGTATCGAAGGAGCACGCGATGAAGTTTGATCGTCGAGATCTGATCCGTCGCTTTGGCTTCGCCGGCCTTGTGGCCGGCACGTTGATGGGCCAGCGAGGCTCGGCCCGTGCTGCGACCGCACCCCGGCGGTTGCTGCTCTTCTACACACCGGCCGGGTTCTTTTCGAGTTGCTGGCAGCCCGCCGAGCCCTGGGCTGGCGAAAGCGCTGCCAAGTCCCTCAACCTGCCGCTTTCAGAAATCACCTTCGGGCGGATCAGGGCGGGCAATCCGCGTCAGAACATTCTGGATGTTCTCGACGAGCCGAAATACGTGGGTCTGAAGGAGGATCTGCTGGTCATAGACGGCGTTGATATGCGCGGGATCGAAAGAGGCGACGTGCACCCCAACGGCATCAAAGCGGCCCTGCGTGGGCGGCCCATCCTCACCGATGATCCGGGCCCTTTTCCGAACATGAGCATCGATCGCGTGATCGGCGCGAATCTGTTTCAGGGTACACAGCGGCCCGTTCGGCTGAAGTCAGCGAATCTCAACCTGGGGCTTGGCAATTACGGCCAACAAGGCGCGATTCGCGATTGCAGCGAGGGGGGAACGAGCCTGGAGCCCACCCGCATCGATCAGATGTGGGATCTGCTCTTCCAGGATTTCATGCCGGGCATGGCAGGGGGGACCGCGCCGACGGGGCCATCGCCCGCGCTGTCCGACGCCTGGGAGCGGCGCAAGCTGCTGTCGAGCGTGAGCCGCGGCGAACTCGAAGGCCTCAAGCGTCGCCTGGGCGCCGACGAGCGGTTGGCCATGGATCGGCATCTCGAGGCGATGAACGAGATCACCTTGCAGGTCGAAAATAGCTACAAGAGCGCTCTCGCTCGTCCCGCGACGGGCGCGGGTCCAAGGGCGCCGGTTCCGGCGCGTCCCAACGGGGCGTTGGATCCCAAGTACGACCTCGTGGCCATGTCCGGCCTGGCGGCTGGGTCGATAGCCAACGCGATGGCCCATGATCGAATTCGCGTGGCCGTCATCCACACCTTTGGCCAGACCAACAACACCTCGTATTGGTACCCCGGCTCTACGGGCGGGTACCACGACGGGGTGGCCCATGGTGGACTCAAAGTGGCGCAGGTGGTTCCCGCCGCCATGAGCGCGGGGCGAACCCTGCTGCGCATGTATCTGGACATACTCTTGGCATTCAAGGCAATCCCCGAAGGATCGGGAACTTTGCTCGATTCGACGACTGTCGCGACGTTTTCGGACATGTCGAACGGGGATCATTTGTTCAAGGTGCCCGGGCTGTTCCTGCTAGGCGGCGGTGGCGGACTCGGGGCGTCAGGCGGGCGGCATTGGCGCACCGGCCGCTATGCGAAGTTCGTCGATCGGGGCCACAACGACCTGATCGTCTCGCTGGCCCACGGCATGGGCGTTACCGAAGCCATCGACGGTGCGGGTGCGCGCCAGCCGCTCACCCAGATCGGCTCGGCCCGCTACAACAATGGGCCCTTGCCAGGCCTGACCGCCTAGGCCTGTACTGATCTCGTGTTTCGTTTTGGGTCTGGTCCTGGGCGAATTGCCCAATTCTCTGTTCGTACGGATCGACACGCACGCTCACGATGCCGCGAATGAATGCCTCCTCAGCTACCTCTGACGCGCGTGCCCTCGGACGCGCACCCGCGAGGCTCAAACCGACACAAGAAGTCCGCATGAAGCGCTCTGCTGGATGGATGTCTTTTGCGCCGCTGGCGCTCCTTTGGCCCCTGGCCGTGGGACTGGCCTCTTGCGGAAGCAACGTGGGCGGCTCGACCGCCGATTCGTACGACGCTGGCGGCGCCCAGGCGCTAGGCCGGGCCGTCGGAATCGACGCACGCCTGGTCGGGTCCGACGCTGGCGGCGCCCAGGCGCCAGGCCGGGCCGTCGGAATCGACGCTCGCCTGGTCAGGGTCGACGCCGGCGGTAACGCCGGTGGAATGGGTGAAGTCGGCCCGGCTTCCGTGTGTCCGGCGGTGCTGTCGCGGCCAGAAACAAGGGACTGCGACGGTGTCCCTCTCGCCGCCGCTGCCGCCATCGAGGCCCAGTCCCCCAGCCTTGCGACCACGCCGGGGCCGGACGGGGCGATGGCCACGTGCATAGGCGACAACCAATCGATCGATATCCTCGACCAGGGTTGCTTCCAGCTCACCGACGGCGAAGATCCGTTCTCCGACGGCTAACGTCGCATTCCTTACCTTCGCTCACCGTCGATTTCGCTCCAGACCGCCTCATGCAGGCCACGATCGCCTCGGTCCCACCGCTCGCCCACCCCCTCGCGTGCCCTCCCCACCTGTCGCCCACCTGTCGTTTCACCTACGGGCCGTCGGTTGCATTGGCGGGGACGTCCATCGTGCTGGCGCGGGCGTCGACGGAATCCGCGGGCGATTCATCGCGGGCTGCCTCGGGGCGCGCATCGGGAATGAGCGTCGCATCTGGGTCGGAAGCCCGATCGCCGGCCGACCGATCAGCAGCCGCCCCGTCCGCCGTCATCCGGGCCGGCACACCGTCGCGTTATCAACCTTCTTGAGAAACCCACGCAACTTCCCCGCGCCCCCTCCGAGAACCGGCCATGACCACGCCGGCCCGGACATCTTCCAACGATTCGCGATGGACCTCCATCAGCCCCGAGATTCCCTGGTGCCCCGCGGACGAGGCGGGCGCCGCCAGAGGTGCCACTCCGGCTGCGCCGATGACACCGGTGTCGGGCAGCGGGACGGGCGCCCACGGTTCGCCCTGGGCCCCGGGCGACGGCATCGACCGGCCGGCCACACCCATCTCGTGGTTGCCCCCCTCGACCCCGGCGCATCACGGCCCCTCGGGAGCGGCAGGCCACGCCAAGGCAGCGGCGAGATCACCGTCCAGCCGCGAACTGGTGGCCGAGCTCATGCACATGGAAGGCAACGTCGGCCACATGTACCTCGACACCAAGGGCCTGGTGACGACCGGCATCGGCAACCTGGTCAAGACACCCGAGGCCGCGCGCAAACTGCCCTGGGTCGACACCACCACCGGCAAGCCCGCGACACCAGAGCAGATCGACCAGGCGTTCGCCGCTGTTCAGGGCATGGCCAAGGGACAAAAGGCGGGCGTATACAGTGGCGCGACCACGCTGCGCTTGTCCCCGGACGTGGTCCGCGATCTGGCCCTCGGCCGCCTGGATCGCGAATTCCTGCCCGGTCTGCACCGGCAGTTCCCGCACTTCGATTCATATCCGGCCCCCGCGCAGCGCGCCCTGGTGGACATGATCTACTCGCTAGGAGAAGGCAGTTCGCGACAAAACAGCGGCATCGCCAAGTTCCACAACCTTCGTGCCGCCTGTGAATCCGGTGACTGGACCGCTGCGGCGAGTGAATGTCACCGCAAAGGCGGTCGCGACGACCGGAATGCGTGGACAAGCCAACAATTCCTGAAGGCCGCAACCATCAACTCGTAGTCTCGGAGGCTGTCATGACCCGCATCCTTGCTCTCAACCTGTCCCTCCTCGCGGTTGTCACCGTCACCGCTTGTCGTGCCCGCAATGATGCAGCTCATTCGGGCGCTGCCGGCGCGGCGCTCGGGCCCGGGGTCACGCACGCCGTCCAGCAGTCGAAGGTTGCGGTGCCGCCTGGGTCCGCTGCCGCCGAGGCTGCCGCCGAACGGCCCGTTCATCTAGCTCCGCCTGCTCGACTGGCCGTGCTCGCGGACATCGGCAAGGCCCTGGAGAAGCCTTTCAGCTCGCCGATTGAAGCCCAGGTGGGCAAGGCCCGGGTGCCCAGGCAGCTCAAGAACTGTCGCGATTTTCTGGCGGTGGTCGACATGTCTCCCACCGCCGAGTCCGAGAGTGAATGGGACAACCTGAACGACGAAGGTGTCCATTGTGTCGCACTTGATCTTCTTCGCACCGCGCGCCCTGCCCGGACCTCGTTCATCGAAAAGTTCAGCCTCGGTAAGGACTCGGTCACCAAGCTGCCGGCGGATTTCGACGTAGCCATCGCGGATGAGACCGTCGCAAAGGTCGCGGCAGCAGCAGCGAAGGGCCTGCGCTGGAAGGATATGGGCGGCGGGAAGAAGGTTGCGGTCAGGGACAGTGCCACCATCGAGGTCGAAACCAAGAACGACCTGACGATGCTGTTCGAGTACGCACGGGCCGATTTCGACGGTGATGGCGTCGAGGACATGCTCGTCCGGCGTGACTACGCCGTCCATCGGGGCAGCTACAGGGCCTACGCCCTGTTGGTCGTCACCCGGACCGACGCCCACGCACCGCTCAAGGTGATCCGCACGCTGAGCGCGACGAAGTGAATACCATGCGCAGCAGGCCTTGCAGCGGGAATTCACCATATGCATAATTCACCAAAGAGTGATCAGGATCAGTCACCATGCCGAGATGGCTTCCGCGGCTTCTGAGCCGCGTCCACGAGTTCGCTGCACAGCGACGAATTCGGTTCACCCTGAAAGCCCTACACGAGTTGTCAGCTCTTGGTGCCGGCCACCGGCGAATGGATGTATGTCTTCAAGCCGGTGCTCGCCGGCACCATCGTTTACCTGAAGCTGATTATCCGGGATGGCTGTGTGATCGTGTCGTTCCACGAGGATGAGGGTGCGTCGCATGAAGAAGGTCAGTAGGCGGAAGCTCGCGCCCGATGCGTGTCCGAATTGCGCCACGACGATGGTCGAGCGGCGTGCCCAAATGAGGTTGCCGGTGAACGGTGAGAACATCGCAGTACCGTCCGTGCCGCACCTGAGTTGCCCGAGCTGCGGCGAGCGGGTCCTGCGCTTTGACGACGCGAGAGGGCTGCAAGTCGCTGCGATCAGCGCGTACCGTAGGAAACACGGGTTGCTGTCAGCGGCCGAGATCCGTGCGATCAGGAAACGCTTCGATCTCACTCAGGGCGAGTTGGCGCGCCTGCTCCATCTGGGCGCCAACACCCTGTCGCGCTGGGAGTCCGGCCGCAATGTTCAGACCCTTGCCATGGAGATGCTGTTGCGGATGATCCGGGACCTGCCCGGCAGCATCGAGTACTTGCAGCGCCAGGCGGCGTAACCCGCGGTCACTCGTCACGGATTCCGCCAGCATCGCGCGCTACTTGCGTTCCCTCGGCGAGCCGCCCGACGCGCCGCCGCGCCCGCCCGCCCGCGCGCCCTGTTCGACAACGTCCGCGTCTATCCGTAGGTCGCGAGCCCAGCCCGCCTCGATCATGCCCGAGGGTTTGCTGGGCGCGCTGACTGCGCCGGAAGCCGCGGACTTGCTGGCGTTTCTGGCGTCGCTCAAGTAAGCATCGGCGACCATGCAGAAGCTCTTGCCCCATGGTGAACTGCAAGCACCAGTCGACGGGCTGTGGATGGTGACGGGGATGTGTCCCTTCCCGCTCAGGCGCAGCATGACGGTGTGGCGCGCGCCCGACGGATCGCTGATCGCCCACAGCGTGATCAGGATGAACGACGAAGGCATGGCCCGGCTCGACGCCCTGGGGCCGGTGTCGATCATCCTGGTGCCGCACACAGGCCACCGCCTGGACGCGCGCTTCTACAAGGAGCGCTACCCGAAAGCGCGCGTCGTCGCCCCTGCCGCCGCGCGCGCCAAGGTCGAGGAGATCATCCCGGTCGAGAGCAACGTCGAGGACGAGATGGGGGCCCTCGGCGCCAAGGTTCACGCGTTGCCCGGCTGGAAGCACGGCGAGCTGGCCTATCAGGTGCCGCTGCCGGCGGGTGGAAATGCCCTGGTCGTGGGCGACACCTTGGCCAACAACGATCCGCCGCCCGGCCTTGGCGGCTGGCTGATGGGCAAGACCGCCGGCGGGGTCAAGGGACGGCTCGGCACCGCGCGCATCGTGCGGACGATGTTGCTCGCGGACCGCGCGGCGGCGCGCGCCGGGCTTGAGCGCCTGGCGGAAATCGCGGACCTGCGCTTCCTGTCGATCGCCCACGGCAGGCCGCTCGACAGTGAAGTGGCGGCCGCCATCACCGAGGCCGCCGCGACGCTGGGATGAGCAGCCTTCCTCCTCCTGCGCGGCCCGCACAGCCACCGTCCCGTCCCTGGTTTGTCTGGCGCGACCTCCTCGGGCAGAAAAACTGTAGGATGCGCTTCCCATGATTCGCAAAAGCGCCGCACTCGAATACCACCGTCAGGGACGCCCGGGAAAGATCGAGGTGGTTCCCACGAAGCCCCTGGTCACCCAGCGAGATCTCTCGCTCGCGTATTCACCCGGCGTCGCCGAACCTTGCCTGGCGATACAGGAGGATCCTGAGCGCGCGTGGGAGTACACAGCGCGCGGCAATCTGGTCGCGGTCATATCGAACGGAACTGCGGTCTTGGGTCTGGGCAACATCGGCGCGCTGGCGGGCAAGCCGGTGATGGAGGGCAAAGGCTGCCTGTTCAAGAAGTTCGCCGACATCGACGTGTTCGACATCGAGATTGACGAGCACGATCCGGCCAAGCTGATCGACATCATCGCGTCGCTGGAGCCGACGTTCGGCGGCATCAACCTGGAAGACATCAAGGCGCCCGAGTGCTTCGAGATCGAGACCGTCCTCAAGCAGCGCATGGGCATCCCGGTGTTCCACGATGACCAGCACGGAACCGCCATCATCTCGGGCGCGGCCCTGGTCAACGGCGCCGAGATCACCGGCAAGCGCCTCGCCGACATGAAGATCGTCGTGTCGGGCGCGGGTGCCTCGGCCATCGCGTGCGCGAATTTCTACATCGAGCTGGGCGTACGCCTGGAAAACATCATCATGATCGACTCGGTCGGGGTGCTGTACGAAGGCCGACCCGACGGCATCAACAAGTACAAGGCGCGCTTTTGCCGCAAGGACGACGGCAAGCGCACGCGCGCCGAGGCGCTGGTCGGCGCCGACGTGCTGCTGGGTCTGTCCAAGGCCGGCCTGGTGACCGGCGACATGGTGAAGACCATGGCGCCCCGCCCGCTGATCTTCGGGCTGGCCAATCCCGATCCCGAGATCAGCTACACGGACGCCAAGGCGGCGCGGCCCGACGCCATCGTGGCCACCGGACGCTCGGATTTTCCCAACCAGGTCAACAACGTGCTCGGCTTTCCGTACATCTTCCGTGGCGCGCTCGACGTGCGCGCTCGCGAGATAAACGAGGTCATGAAGGTCGCCGCCGCGCGTGCGCTGGCCGATCTGGCGCACGAGGCGGTGCCCGACAGCGTCGCGCAGGCCTACGGCGTCGAGAGCTTTCGCTTCGGCCCCGACTACATCATTCCCAAGCCGTTCGACCCACGCGTGCTGTGGTGGTGCGCGCCAGCGGTGGCCAAGGCCGCCATCGACTCGGGCGTGGCGCGGCTGAAGCTGGACATGGACGAGTACAAGGAGGGCCTCAAGCGCCGACTGGGTGGCCTGCAGGAGACCGTGGTCCGCGGCATGGTCCAGCGCGCCCGCACCCGCCCGCGCCGCATCGTCTTCCCCGAGGGCGACAGCATCAAGGTGCTACGCGCCTGCCAGATCGTGCGCGACGAGGGCATCGCGCGGCCCATCTTGCTCGGCAAGGAGGCGATCATCAAGGAACGCGCCGCGGAGCTCGACGTCGATCTGGAGGGGATCGAGATTGTGAACCCCGGCGAGTCGCCGCAGCTGGCGTCGTACACAGAAGATTTTCTGGCGCTGCGCGGCCGCAAGGGCATCACGCCGACCAACGCTGCCAGCTACATGCGCCGGCGCATCTACTTCGGCATGATGATGGTCCGGCGTGGCGACGCCGACGGCGTGGTGGCCGGCCTGTCGGGACCCTACCCCGAGACCATCCGCCCGGCGCTGCAGGTGCTGGGCCTGCGCAAGGACGTCAAGCGCGTCACAAGCATGTACATGATGCTGACCAAGAACGACGTGAAGTTCTTCGCTGATCCGGTCATCAACATCGATCCCGACGCGGAGACTCTGGCCGACGTCGCGATCCAGGCCGCCGACGCGGTCAAGACCTTCGAGATAACCCCGCGCATCGCGATGATCTCGTTCTCGAACTTCGGCTCGGCGCCGCACCCCGAGTCGCAGAAGGTCGCCCGCGCCGTCGAGCTGGTGCGAGCGCGGCGGCCCGAACTAGAAATCGACGGTGAGATCCAGGCCGACATCGCCGTCAACCGCGAGTCCATGCGCGAGCTGTTTCCATTCTGCCGGCTCACCGACGCCGCCAATGTGCTGGTGTTCCCGTCGCTGGCCGCCGGCAACGCCGCGTACAAGGTGCTCGAGGCCCTAGGCGGCGCCAGCGCGGTCGGGCCCATGCTGCTGGGCCTGAGCAAGCCGGTCACCGTGCTGCCCCGCGACGCCAGCGTCGACACCATCGTGCGCATGACCGCATACACGGTCTCGACCGCACCGTAACGCAGTCCGTGGTGCCCCCCACGACGGGCTGCACTAGCTCGGTTGGGCTAAGCCGGGACCCAGCGGCGCCGACAGCCCGGACGCCCCGAAGGCGTCGCCCGAAGGCGTCGCCCGAAGGCGTCGTAGGAAGTGTTCCCTTGCTTACGATGCGAGCAAAAAGATACGCTTGTGGGTAGGCCTGCGTGGAAACCTTAGTCGCGTCCGTCTCCGTTGCCGCCCGCCAGTACCGCCGCGCCGCCGATGTCGTCTTCCGGCAAATCGGTGACCAATGCGTGCTGGTGCCGGTGCGCACCCGGCCGGATCAGAAACTGGCCATCTTCACGCTCAACAGGGTCGGAGCATTCCTTTGGTCGGCGCTGGAGGCACCCGCTTCCGAAGAACTGCTGACCCTGCACACCGCCGCCGCGTTCACAGTCACGCCCGCGGAGGCCGTAGGGGACATCCGGCGCTTCTTGCAACAGCTGACCGGCAAGGGCCTGCTGCAGGTCAGCCAGTCTTGATGGACGCGGCGGTCTCCACCCGTTCGTTCAGCGACATCGAACCTGCGATGTCCGCGATGGTGGCTGCGCGCCACCTGCCGTTCATAGGATCGTTCGAGCTGACCTACCGTTGCAACTTCGATTGCGTGCACTGCTTCGAGCAGGATATGCGCGAGCAAGTCGAGCTCTCGGGCGATCGCTGGTGCGAGCTGATCGACGAGATCGCCGCCCAGGGCTGTCTGTTCTTGACGCTTACCGGAGGCGAGGCCGCCATTCACCCTGACTTCGAGCGCATCTACGAGCACGCCGTGCGGCGCGGCCTGCTGGTCACCGTGTTCTCGAACGGCTCGACACTGAGCGAATCGGTGGCGCGCCTGTTCGCGCGGCTGCCACCCCGATCGGTCGAGGTCACGCTGTACGGTTTCTCGGCCGAGACCTACGAGCGCAGCACCGGGCGGGCGCGCAACTTCGCGCTCGCCATGGCGGGCGTGGCGCGCATGAAGGCGCTGTCCGTGCCGGTGCAGATCAAGACCGTGGTGTTCGACGAGACCGCGGCGGATTTCCCCGCCATCCGCGACTTCGCCCGTGACGGCGGTTTCGATTTCCGCTTTGACACCAACGTGCACGCCACCCTGAAAGGCGGCGCCGCACCACTGGCCCACCGCCTCAGCCCCGAGCAGATCATCGAGATCGAACGCCAGGATCCGGCGACCCACAACCAGATGCGGGCGCGCGCTGCCACCAGTGCCGCCAACCCAACCGATCGGGTGTACCGCTGCGGCGCCGGGCGCTTCGCCTTTAACGTCACCCCCGATGGGTACCTGCAACTGTGCTCGCTGGTGCGCGCACTGCGCTTCGATCTGCGCAAGGTCTCGTTCGCGTCGGCCTGGGAGGCGCTAGGCGGCGAGACCCGCCGCCGCTATGACAGCGTCCACCGCCGCTGCAGCAACTGCTCGCTCCAGCACATGTGCGGCACGTGCCCCGGAGTCGCCGATCTCGAACACGGCGATCCCGAGGCCGCCATCGACCACATCTGCGAGACCACGCACTTGCGTGCCTCGGCGATCTTCGGTCGTGAAATCGTTCCGCCGTGGAAGAAACAACGCCCGCGCTCGCTGCGCGTGCTGTCCCAAGGAGAAGCCCATGTCCCAGAGCCCCGACAAGCCTCCTGTGGCGCCGGATGCGGCTGCGCCGGAGCGGCTGCCGTATGAGCCACCCGCGATCGAGGAGATCGACCTCGTCCCCGGCGAGGCTCTGCTGGGCTTCTGCAAGTCCGCCCCCGGCGGTGGCGTCATGCAGGCTTGCGGCTCCTGCGGCGCCGTCGGCAGCTAGTCGCGACCCGCCTACGCAGGCATTTTCGGTCGCGGGGCTGGGCTTCCAGATCGAAGGCTGCCGGACGGAAGATCTGCCGGTACCGTTTCGCGACTTCGCTGCCGTCGGAGGACCCGCGGCCGTGCGGCTGCGGGTCGACGGTGATGCTGGGCCGCAGGCGGGCGTGGCACTGCCGGTGATCGCAAGTGGTGGCACCTGGCGCATGTTCGCGCACGACGGCGGCACCCGCATCGACGCCTACGCGCCGCCGGTGCACGGCGACCGCCCGCTGGCGCAGATCGATCTGGACGTCGCCGGCGCAGATGGCGTGATTCGCTTCGATCCCGACATCACGCCCCTTCCTCTACGAGCCGCGCCGCTGGCCAGCCCGCTAGGCGAACTTCTGCTCATGCGCCTGGTCGGGCAGCGCTGCGGGCTGTACGTGCACGCATCGGCGGTGGTCGCGGGTGGCAGTGCGCACGTCTTCCTCGGTAGCTCGGGCGCGGGCAAGACCACCATCGCCAGCCTGTACGAGCGCCAGGGTGCGACCATTCTCAGCGATGACCGCACGGTGCTGTTCGAACGCGACGGCCAACTGTTCGCCGCCGGCACGCCGTTTCACGGCAAGGGGCTGCACTGGTCGCCACGCATCGCGCCCGTGCGCTCGCTGCTTTTTCTCGAGCACGCGCCGGCAACTTCGCTGCAGCGCCTGCACCTGGGCGCGGCGGCGAGCCGCCTTGCGGCGGTGAGCTTCATGGAGCTGTGGTCGCCGGGCGCCATCGCGCGCTCGCTTTTCGCTGGCGAGCGTGCATGCCGCCTGGCGCCCACGTTCGCGCTGCGCTTCAGGCCCGACGTTGATGCCCTGACCGCGATGGAGGCCGCCATTGCTGCCTGACTTCCTGGCTGGGTCCCTACCGGACGCGACGCCCGATCTGGAGGCGTTGCTGCGCGAGGTGGTCGGCCGTGGCGGCCACATGGCCATCCGAGGCCGCGGCGTCTCGATGCAGCCGGCGATCGCCGAAGGCGACGTGATGGTGGTAGGCCCGCCGGGGCCAGGTGGGCCGCGGCCGGGCGAGATCGTGCTATGGGCACATGACGGGCGCCTGGTCGCGCACCGGGTGGTGGGTGGCGATCGCGACTGGGTGGTGACCCGCGGCGACGGGGTGCCGACGGCCGATCCTCCGATCCCGCGTCAGGCGATCGTGGGCGTGCTGCGCGAGCTACGCGTGCCGCGCTGGCGGCGCGCTGCACGCGCCACCCGGGCGGGGTGCCGCCGACTGGCTCGCTTCGCGTGGCGGCGGGCGACGTCAGCCCCGGGTGCCGCGGTCGCGCTGGTCGCGTTCATGGCCGTGCTCGGCGCAGCGCGCCCGGCCCACGCCCAGTGCATCGTCCCCACCACCAGCGGACCCAACGCCATCACCGTCAACGGCAACGTGACCGACTGGGACTACAAATGCCAGTACCAGCGGACGGATCCCCTGAACGACACCACGCCCGCCTCGGCCAGCGCGGGCCGCGACATCCAGTGGTTCAGCTACACCCACGACGCCACCGGCGCCAACGCGTTCGTCGCGTTCCGCATGCGCGGCGCGCTCGACACCACCGCCACTTACCGCATGATCTTTGCCGGGTCCGGCGCCACCGCGACACTCAACACGACCTTCGTCGGCGGCGCCTGGGTCACCAATGGAACCATCGGGACAACGTCTTTCACGGTCCCGACCGCAGCCTCGGGCTCGGTCATCGAATATGGCGGTGGTTTCATCTCCGGAGCGCTGCTTTCGCTGTTCCAGAACGCGACGGTGCAGTTCCAGGTCCGATCGGGAGCCTCGGTCATCGATTCGATCACGCCGCTCACCGGTGTGGACCCCGACAGCTTTCCGCTGGCAACCGCGATCACCCTGCGCCGCTTCGACGCCTGCGCCGGGCCGGGCGGGGTCGAGATCCGCTGGCGCACGGCCGCCGAGCACGGCACGCTGGGCTTCTTCGTTCACCGCGACACACCCGATGGTCCGCGGGTCAACAGCTCGCCGGTGCCCGGGCAGCTGACGTCACCCGTGGGCGCGCGCTACCGCCTGCGCGATCCGGTTGGCACTCCCACCAGCCGCTACTTCCTGGAAGAGGTCGCGCAGGACGGCACGCATGGCTACGGTCCCTCGACGCAGGGCTGTGCCGACGACGAGGGAGCACGGTTCGCACAGCGAGCGGCCCGGGCACCGCGCCGTTCATTCCACCGCAGCGACCGAAGCAACGACGACGCTTTCGCGCGCATCGAGACTGGTGGCATCTACCGGCTGTCGACCGCAGCCCTCGCCGACGCTGGTGTCGGGCGCGGCAGGGGCACGCGCGGGCTGCGGCTCGACCGCAACGGTGTCGCCTGGCCGGCCTGGCCCACGGCCTACCCCGATGCGTGGCTGTTTGTTGCTGCGACGCCCGATTCGACCACGCGGCGCGAGGACGCCTACCGCGTGCGCTCGACCCACGATGATGATGCGGGCCCGCGCCGCAGCGTTGCGCCGACACGCCCGGGCGATCGCTTCGCAGAAGCGTTCACCTCATCGGTGCACATCGAGGAGCACCACACCATCTTCCCGGGCGCGCCGGCCGAGGATCGTTTCCCCTGGGGCCTGGCATGGAACGCGGAAGCGCCAATCGAGTTCCCATTCGCAGCTCCGGGGCACGTCGGCGGTGCTGCCAGCGTGACCGTCGAGCTGCTGGGAGCGAGCTACGATCAGCAACAGAGCCACCGCGCCGAGATCCTGGTCAACGGCATCGTCGTCGGTGCCGCGCGCTTCACCGGTGTCGGCCCCGTGACCGTGACGGCCACGCTGCCCGCGGGGGTGCTGCGCGAGGCCGGCAATCAACTGGGCCTGCGCGTCGCCGCGCCCGAGAGTGGCGGCTTCGACATCGTGGCCCTGCTGGCCATTGACCTGGGCTACCAGCACGCGTTCCGCGCCAACGGCGACAGCCTGGAGTTCACTTCCGATGCGCGGCAATCCATCGAGGTGACCGGCTTCTCGGCCACGCCAGCACTGGTCGATATGACCGTACCCGGGCAGCCGGTGCTGCTCGACGGTGCGGCGATCACCAGTGTCCCATCGGCCACCGGTGCGCTGTCGTTCTCGTTGCGCTTCCGCGATGCCACGGCGCGCGGCCCACGCCGCTACCTGGCCGCCGTGCCGCGCGATCCGGCCACCCTCGAATCATCGCGCGCGGCGGACGTTCCGCCCGACTCGGCCGACTACGTCGTCATCCACGGTGCCGGCCTTGGCCCTGCCCTCGCGCCCCTGCTCGATCTGCGCCGGCGCCAGGGCCTGACCGCGCTCGCCGTCGACGTGGAGGCAATCTTCGATCGTTTCGGTCACGGCCAGCACGACCCCGGCGCAATCACGAGCTATCTGAGCCACCTGCACCCGGCTCCACGTTTCGTTCTCCTGGTGGGTGACGCCACCATCGATCCGCACGACTACCTGGGCACCGGCACCGCCGACGTGGTGCCGACTGTGGTGACGCTGGCGCCGGGCTTTCATGTCTACGCGACCTCCGACGCTGATCTGCTGCCGGCTGACCGGCGCGCCAGCATCGCGCTCGGCCGCCTGCCGGCTGCTTCGCCAGCCGCTCTGGCTGCGGTGGTCGCCAAGATCGTCGCGTACGAGACCCGCGGCCCGGCGAGTGGCCTGGCGCTGCTGGCTGCCGATGGCGTTGATCCCATCGGCCACGTGCCCGATCTGTTCTTCCGCGCGCAGAGCGATAGCGTAGCCGGTGGCTTGCCTCGATCGCTGACACCGCTCAAGGTCTACGTACCTGAACAGGGCGCCGCCGATCTGATGACGGCATTCGCCCGCGCGCCCGAGCTGGTCATCTACCACGGACATGCCAGTGCCCTGGCCTGGTCGACGCAGAGTCTACTGACACTCGATGATGTCGCGCGACTGCCGCCGGTGCGGCCGTTCGTGCTGACCACCGTCGACTGCTGGGACGGCCTGTTCGCGCTGCCGTGGTTGCCTTCGCTTGCCGAAGCGCTGGTCATGGCGCCCGCGGGTGGCGCGGTCGCGGCGCTCGCGGCGTCGTCGCTGGTCGACCAGGCCGACGATCCGCTGTTCGACGAAGCGCTGTTTCCGCGTCTTGGCGATCCCGACATCCGCACCGTCGGACAGTGGTGGACCCGGACGCGCACCGCCCTCGAGCGCGCGGGTGGGCGCGGCGCCGCGATCGCCGGCGTGTACAACCTACTCGGCGATCCGGCGACACCGCTGCCGGGCCGGTAGGGCTCCTACCGGCGCCGCCTGATTGGCGCCCAGGGTCGCGCCCGGGCTAACTTGCCGGCCGAGATGATCATCAAATCGGCAAGGACATTGGTTGGTTTCGTCGTCGTCGCCGCGCTGGGCCTCGCGCTCGCATCACCCGTTGCCGCCGCGGTACCCCTGCTGCTGGCGCCGGGCGCGACGCTGGACAGAGTGACCAACACACTGAAGTTCAGCGAGGGGCCAATCTGGCACAAGGACGGCTACCTGCTGTTCGAGGACATCCCTCTCGACCGCATCATGCGCCTCGGGCGTGACGGCAAGATCTCCGTCTTCCGCGAGCCGTCGGGGCAGGCCAACGGTCTCTCGTGGGACACCCAGGGCCGGCTCATCGCCGCCGAAGGCGCCAAGAAGGGCGGTGGTCGTCGTGTGTCCCGGACGCTGAAAGATGGCAAGGTCGTCACCCTGGCCGACAGGTACGACGGCAAGCCGCTCAACAGCCCCAACGATGTCACGGTGGACGGGCGCGGCCGGATCTACTTCACCGATCCGCGCTACGGCGATCGCGCCGGCGTCGAGCAGGACAAGGAAGCGGTCTACCGCATCGACGGCAACGGCAAGGTCACCCGCATCATCGACAGCCTCACGCGGCCCAACGGCATCGCGCTCACCCGCGACGGCAAGACCTTGTACGTCTCCGACAACGCCGACCCTGGCAAGGCCACGCTGAATGCTTTCGATCTGGACAGCGCCGGCAACGCGACAAATGGGCGGGTGATCCATGATCTCGGCGGCGGGCGCGGCATCGACGGCATGGCGCTCGACATCCAGGGCCGCATCTGGGCCAGCGCGGCCAGCGGTGAGAATGCCGGTGTGTACGTATTCGAGCCGGACGCCAGTCGCGCGTCGGCCAAGCTGCTGATCGTGGTCAGGACCCCGGAGCCACCCACCAACTGCGCGTTCGGTGGCGACAAGCGCGACGTCCTCTACATCACCACCGCGACGTCGCTGTACCGGATCAAGACCGCGACCAGGGGCGCGCCCAGCCCACCGGGAAAGTGAGCTCGATGTCGTACTTGATGAAGAAGCTGGTGCAGCCGTTCCTGCAGCCGCTGCCGCTGTGCCTGGCGTTGGCTGCGGCGGGGCTGGTGTTCTTGTGGTTCACGCGAAGGCAGAAGCTGGGCAAGGTGCTGGCCACGTCGGGGCTTGGGCTGCTGATCGCCCTGAGTTTTCCAGCGGTAAGCGATTGGTTGGTTCGTCCGCTCGAATACGCCTACCTCCCCGTGGCGTCGGCCGCGTTGGCCACCGAGGCTGATCAGCGTGCGCGTGAGGCGAAATGGATCGTGGTCCTGGGCGGCGGCCACCGCGAGGATCTACGCATGTCGCCCGAAGATCTGGTCAGCCTCCCGGCACTGCCGCGCGTGATCGAGGGCCTGCGCCTGCACCGCGAATTGCCGGGAACGCGCCTGGTGTTCACCGGCGGCAACGGCACTTACGGCTTCAGCGACGCCCAAGCGGGAGGCGAACTGGCGCGCGCGCTCGGCGTCCCGTCCGAAGACGTGGTCCTGGAGACCGGCCCGCGTGACACCGAGGAGGAGGCGCTGGTCATCAAGCAAAGGGTCGGCAGCGACGCGTTCTTCCTGGTCACCTCGGCGACTCACATGCCACGCGCCCTGGGCCTGTTCCGCAAGCAAGGCCTGGATCCTATGCCCGCGCCAACCGAGCACCTCACCATGCAAGGAGAATCCTGGAACCTGTTCCGGGTGTTGCCGAACGCGCACAGCCTGGCCAACCTCGAGCGCGCGGTGCACGAATACCTGGGCATCGCCTGGTCGAAGCTGCGCGGCCGGATCTGACGGGCACGCGGCACCGGCGAGTGGCAAGCACCGGAATCACAGCCGGGGAAGCCTACGCCAGCGGATCCCGGTACACGTCGTCGACCGAGATCTCCACGTCGAGGGAACTCAGTCGCAGGGTCTGACCCGCCGCAGCCTCGCTCAACGTCCAGGTCTCACCCTGACGGGTGAACACCTCGATGCGCGAAGTGGTCTGCGAGACCAGGACATACTGCTGCAAGCTCGGTAGCCGCCGGTAGTGCGCGAACTTGTCGCCCCGATCGCTGGCCTCGGTGGAATCCGAGAGAACTTCGACGATGACCGTGGGATTGGTGATGGCGTCCGGATCATCCGGCGCGCGTTCCAGCCGGCCGCAGACGACACTGAGGTCAGGGTAGGTCGAGCGGCCGGTTTCGAGGATCCGGACCCGCGCATCCGAATTGAAGGTCACGCAGGGCCGGCCGGTGAGGGCAACACCGAGCACCCGCCCGCAGTTCATCGACAGGCGGGAGTGATCGAGCGACCCGCCCGCCATCGCGTACACCAGCCCGTTGATGTACTCGTGCTTGGTCTCGCTCGTGCGCTCCAGGGCGAGGTAGTCCACGTACGAAACGTGGGCCGCAAGCACAGGATCAACCATGTCGAAACCCTAGCACGAGCGCTGTGCCCGCGACGCTAACTCGCGGGGACTCATGACCGTGCTCCAGTGGCTCAGAAGTGCGAGGCGAACGCCGCGAAATGCTGGACGCGGCGGCACCGGACGCATAGGTTCGGGCCCATGCAACGGTACGTGATCGCCCTGCAGCAGGGGCACGACGCTCGACGGATGGCGGATCTGCTGGCCCGGATCGTCGGCAACCGGGGGCTGCACGCGCGCATGCTCAACACGCTGGCGCGGCTCGAGTACGTGGGCGTGCGCAAGATGCTGAAGAGCCGGCGGGCCGAGCGCCTGGATCTGGACGGCCTGCAACACATGCTGGAGGAAACCGTGCATGCGGTGCGGCTCAAGCGTGCGGCCGTCGCCGCGGGTCAGGGAGCGGTCGCGGTCAAGACGTTCGCGGACGCCGACACCCTGGCCGGCGATCACGCCGAAGCGTACTTTCAGGCGGTGGATCACGCTGCCGAGACGGTTCTGGCCGACCTACCCGAGGCCGTGCGCACCGAGGTGAACTACCTGCTGACCAGCGCCGCCATCGAAGTGCGTGCCGAGGTGTTCTATCCCGCCTACGAGGCAGCGCTACGCGCAACCGGTGCCGAGTTCTCGGTCGCGTCGATCCTGCGCGACGAGGACAAGCACCTGGTCGACATGGCGGCCGCGCTGGAGCGTGCGCTGCCCGACTGGCGGCGGCGCCTCGATCAGGTACTCGCGCGCGAGCAGGCGCTGTATGGCGACTTCATGGGCGCGCTTGAACGTGCTTGCGGTCCGACGGCGCGCGGGGCGGACACAGGCCCCGGCAACGCGCGGGTTCCAGTCGCGGGTGCGTGAACCAGGTTACGGGCGAGACACCACCGCTCCCGGTAGCCGTGCTCTCATTGCGCCACGCCGAACAGGTACTTCCACACCGGCTCGAAGCGATACGTCCCGTCAGGGTTACGGGGGGTGGCAGGGCCTGCGGTGGTGGTGCCGTGTGGGCTCGCGTTGCCTTGGGGCGGTAGCGCGGTGACCAGCTGATGCGAATCTCCGAACGGCGGCTTGCCATCGTCGACCGAAGCGGGCGCACCCAGCGTACCAAGCTTCATCGCCTCCCAGTCCTTGAGGTGGACCTGGTGCTGCTCTTCCTTGGCGTGCGAGAAGCCGAAGAACCTATCTAGAGGCGTGACGCTGTCCATACGGGTCCACGACACCGGCTGGTCGTCGCGGTTGTCGAACGGCCCCGACAGCATGACCACACGATGCACACGCCTGACCTTGCCGATGAGACCCGCGCTCGACGCGCCATGCGAGTGCCCGGCGACGATCATCTGCGACCACTTTGGCTTGTCGCCGTCGAGAAAGGCACCCCAGCCGCCGTCGCGATCGGTCTTGGCCAGATCGGCGATGAAGCGGGCCACGCGTTCCTCGGCGCTGTTGGCGCGCGAGATCTCGATGTGCGGACTCAGATCGCTGCCCTCGAACGCCTCCAGCCGCGCTTTCTTGTGGCAGTCCTCGTCGGCGCCACCTTCGCGGGCGCACAGCCGCACGATGTTGTAGTCCGTCGCATACATGGGGCAGACCACGCGGAACCCAAGTCGCGCCAGCAGTTGCAACATGGGCCGGCTGCCCACCGGCTTGCCGTTGGCGCCCACCAGGTACACCACCAGCTTGTCGCTGGTTGGCGGATCACCGGTGCGGTACGCGTACTGCACCTCCTGGTACTTGTCGGCGGCGGGGTCTAGCTTCTGCGGCCGGATGACGTGCTCGATGAGTCCGCCCGGCGCCAGCGCCGACTCGGCCATGGGATCGCCGGGCGGCGGCAGCGGTGGCCTGGCGGTGGCACAGGCGGCGGTGACGGCCAGGGCGGCTGACAGGACAAGGGCGCTTCGCATGGACGACAATTTCTCGGAAAACCCGCGCCGGCGCCAGAGGTCAGCTTCGGGAAATCACAAGCTGCCGGCCATGACCTGCCAACGCGCGCGGATCCATGCTCGGATGTAGTCCAGCTCACCGTCGAAGTCGGCAAAGTCGGTGCGCGCGCTCCAGCGCGGGAACGCTAGGTGCTCGACCCACCAGCGCCGGTTGTCGCGCTTGGCTGCCGGCGCGATCTCCGCGGCCATGGCGTCAAGCACCTGTATCAATACTTCGGCCGACGCTGGCCCGGTGACAAAGGCTCTCCACGACGCGCGCGTCTCGGGACCCAACGTCGCGTCCTCGAACAAGCGCTTGAACATCCCGTTGGCCCCGACCTGATCGGCAAGCGGGTAGCTTGGAGGATCGCGGCTGGTTTCCCAGGCCTGCCCGAAACTGGCGTTGTAGTCCCAGGGCAGGACGTGGAACGGCCCGCCAACGGGATCGCGATAGTGATAGGCGTTCTTGCCATAGCTGTCGCTGGCCATCATCGACATCACCGCGAACAGCCACGCCCGGTAGTCGGGCAGATCGAAGTGGGCGGGTGCCTCGCGGGCGAAGGCCGCCGCATCCGCTCCGACCACGAAGCTGAGCAACCCTTTGAGGTCGTCGTGTGAGCCGGACTGACCGTCCTCGGGCTCGCCGTCCTTCTTCTCCACCGATGCAGGCGACACGTCGGCCGAGTAGAAGTTCCCGCTGTGGTCGAGCACCTTGTACAGGTTGGTCTTGCGCGAGTACCCGTGCGCCGCCAGCAACTCCTCATCGACGTGCTCGGCGACGGTGTAGACGCCGTTGAAGCGGCCGTTGACGTAGACCACTGCCGAGAAGTGCTTGATCTTCACGTTCGGCGACAGGCGGTTCCACAGCTCGAAACCCAGGCGCCAGCGCAAAAGCGAGCTGTCATCGAAGGTCGTGATCAACACCAGGCGCCGCTTGCCGGTGAAGCCACCGCCCAGGTCCGGCTCGTCGAAACGTTCCGTCTTCTTGAACCGCAGGGTGTAGTTCTTCTTTGGGTAGTCGAACGACGACTTGCCGCGCAGCTTGGCCTCGGCGGCATACACCCGGCCCCGGTAGACCACGGTTGCTGGCGCGTAGGCGGCGTTGCCGATGTTGTCGGGAACCTTCAGGTGCATGACCGGCACGCCCATCTCGGCGGGGTAGCTCTCGGGTGATGCGATGGGCTGGTTGTGCGGGCTGTCGAACCGATCAGCCACGCCGATCTGCACCCAACCTTCCTCGCCGGTCGACGGCGATGACAGCCGCAGGCGGTACACACCAGCCTGGTCGAGGCCCGGGGTCCAGCGTAGCTGCCCGCTGCCAGCGTCCAAGGTCGCGCCCGCCGGCAGCGGATCGACCGCCAGCACGATCCCGGTCGCGCCCGAAGCGCACCTGACATCGACCACCAGCGCGGCTTCCTCCTCGATCCAGTAGGGCCCGCCGGCCGCCGGCTGGCATGCACCGGAGGCCGCCGGGCTGGCCGCCGTGGCGGCTGTGGCCACTGTGGCGGGCGCGGCCGATCTGGGCCCCGGGCGCTGCTTGCCGGCGAAGCCCAGTTGCAGTTGCCAGGACGAGCGGTACGCGCCGCCCTGTTTGGTGCACCCGGAAGCGCCGGCGACGGCCATAGTGGCGATCAGGACCGAGACGGCGAGTGGGCCAGGGGTCATCACTCTGGTTGGACGCACGGGAGCGCATGGTACTTCCAAATCGGCTATTCGCGACGACGGCCACCAGGGCCGCGCCGAGCTGTTTTTCTTCGTCGCCGACAAGAACGCAGGGTACTGACCATCACGAAGATGTGAAGGTCCCCAGGATACGTGCTAGGGTGACCCGGCTCGCTGGCCCGATTCTGGCAACAGATCTAGCAATGGCAGTGGGCGGGTCCGAATTATCAGGAGGTTTCCGTGGCACGCGTGACTGTCGAAGACTGCCTTGAGAAGGTGAACAGCCATTTCGCACTGGTGATCCTGGCGGCCCAGCGGGCTCGGATGATTGCCGCCGGTGCGCCGCCCCTGGTCCAGTGCACCAACAAGGCAGCGGTCACGGCGCTACGAGAGATCGCCGATGGCCACGTATTCTTCAACGAGAACGTCGACGACACCGTCCGCGCCTTCGTCTCAGAGCGGAAGAAACTGGACAGTGATGATCGGACCCGGGGCTCGGCCCGGCGGAGGCGCTTGGGCTGATGCCTGATAGACCGCTGCCCACGGGGAAGGCCGAGGAGAAGCGCGCCAAGATTGTCGCTGAGCAGGCTGCACGTGAGGCCGCGGTTCGAGAAGCGCGTGCCGCATCCGGCGAAACCACCCCGGCCCGCAAGCCCCGCTCCAACTGGGCCGCCAGCCCGCCGTTCCGCGGCCCGCGCCCCGGTCGTCCACGCAAGCCCGGGCCGTAAGCGCGCTCAGCCGGAGCAGCACCTGCTGGCGTGGCCTAGAGCCTTAGAGCTATCTCCCTAGTTGCCCCAGGATGAACGCGTACTCGAACGCAAGCTCGCGCAACTGGTTGTAGCGACCCGACTGGCCGCCGTGCCCGGCCGGCTCGAGGTTGATCTTGAACAGCAGCGGGTTGACGTCGGTCTTGCGCGCCCGCATGCGTGCGACGTATTTGGCCGGCTCCCAGTACATGACCTGGCTGTCGTTGTACGAAGTCTTCACCAGGATCGATGGGTAGCGCTTGTGCTCGATGTTGTCGTAGGGGCTGTAGCGCATCATGTAGTCGTAGGCGGGCTTGGCCTTGGGATTGCCCCATTCCTCGAACTCGCCGACGGTCAGCGGCAGCGACTCGTCCAGCATGGTGTTGATGACGTCGACGAACGGTACCTGCAGGACCGCCGCCTTCATCAAGTCCGGACGCAGATTTACCACCGCACCTACCAGCAGGCCGCCAGCGCTGCCGCCCTGGATCACCAGCCGGTCCGGTGCCGTCCACCGCCGCGAGATGAGATGCTCGCCCGCGGCGATGAAGTCAGTGAACGAGTTCATCTTGTTCATCATGCGGCCCTCGTCGTGCCACCGCTTGCCGAGATCGCCGCCGCCACGAATGTGGGCGATCACGAACACCACGCCTCGATCCAACAGCGACACCCGGTTCGACGAGAACGAAGCCGGCATGGCCATGCCATACGAGCCATAGCCGTACAGCAAGAGCGGGTGAGGGGTTCCAGGCTCGACGCCCTTGCGAGCCACGATGGACAGCGGGATCCTGGTGCCATCGGACGCGATGGCGTGCTCGCGGACCACGTGGTAGTTCGCGGGATCGTAGCCCCCCGGCACTTCCCAGCGCTTGAGCAGCGCGCTGCCGCCGCCATCCACATCGAAGTCATAGACCGTCCGCGGCGTGACCGGAGAATTGTAGCTATAGCGAAAGCTGCGAGTTACGAACTCGTGATTCTCGTCGGGGGCCAGGGTGTAGATGGCCTCGGGCAGCGGAATGCGCGTGGTCTTCTTGGTGCGATCGTCGTGGACTGACAGGTGGGGCAGCGCATCCTCGCGCTCGTGCAGCACGATGAAGGTGGCGAATGTGTCCACGTTTTCGATCATCACGTGCTCCCGGTGCGGAACAATCTCCCGCCAGCCCGACCGGATCGGATTGGCGACCAGGGCCGTGCACACGCGAAAATTTCTGCCGCCCGAGTTGGTGCGGATGACAAACGAGTCGCCGCGGTGATCGGCGTAATACTCGTGATCGTGCTCGCGCGGCGCCATCACAGAGAACGAATCGCCCGGCCGGTCGGAATTCAAGAAACGCACCTCGCTGGTGGTCTTGCTGGCCGAGGTGACGAACACGAAGTCGCGGCTGCGCGATCGTTCGACCCACAGCGAGAACATCTCATCGGTCTCGTCGTACAGCAGCGCATCGCCCGCGGCATCTGTGCCCACGGTGTGACGGTAGAGCCGCTGCGGCCGCTTGGTGGTCTCGTCCTCGACCACGTAGAAAATGGTCTTGCCATCCCGGGCGAACGCGGCGCTGGTGACGCGCGGGATACGCTCGGCCGCCACGGCGCCAGTCGCGAGATCCTTGAAGGCCAGCGTGTACTGCCGGAAGCCGGTGGTGTCGAGACCGAAGGCCAGCGTGCGTCCGTCGTCCGATAGCTCGAACACACCGAGGCCGACGTACTTCGCCGCTGCGCCAATCTCGTTCAAGTCCAGCAGCACCTCCTCCGTTGCAGCCAGCGACCCGCGCTTCCGGCAGTGGATGGCGTACTGCTTGCCCTTCTCCATGCGGCTGTAGTACAGCCACGGGCCCCGCTGTGCCGGCACCGACGAGTCATCTTCCTTGATGCGGCCAAGCATCTCGTCGTAAAGACGCCCCTGCAGGGGTGCCGTCGGTTTCATGACGGCTTCCGTGTAGGTGTTCTCGTCGCGCAGGTATGACAACACCTCGGGGGCGTCCTTGCGCCGCAGCCAGTGATACTCGTCGCTGCGCTGCTGCCCGTGCACCGTCTCGGCCCAGGCCTCTTGCCGCGCCATCGGCGGCTGCACGTCGGCCTGCGCCCCGCCGCCCGAGGTAGCGCCCGTGGTGGCCATGCAGGACATGATCGACGAGGGCAAGAGCAGGAGGGGAGCTTCGTGAGCGCGCATTTCGCGATAATGTACCGCAAGCGTGACGCTGCTCGTGCCAGCTCTTTCGGTGGTCTCAGCCACGGAATTCAAAGCAACTCCTGGTACCGCCGGTTGCCGTGCAGGACACGGTAGATGCGCACGACCTTCCGCCCAGCCTGGTAGACCATCAAGTACGGCTCGACGATCAGGTATCGGTAGCCCAGCCCCCGAAGCCGCGGGTCGCGTGGCCGCGCGCCGCGCGAAGGATGCCGGGCCAGCGACCCGATCGCGGTAAGCAGGCTTTCCACGAGGCTCTGGGCCACGAGCGGCCGGTCGCGTTCCACGTAGCGTCGAATCTCTTCCAGATCCCGCACCGCCCGTCGCAAGACTCGGACGTCGTGGCTCACCGCCCAAGCCGCTTGCGCAGCACCGCCAGGCCGATGCCACGGTCGCCAGCACGAACGTCAGCTTCGGCCTCGTCGAGCGCGCGATACAGTTCGAGTCTGGCCTGATCGCGCTCGTAGGCGGCCTGGCTCATGACCACAAGGTCGCTCTCGCCATTCTTGGTGATGAACACCGGCTGCCCGGAACGACGGCACAGAGCTTCGATCTCCGACGACTTGTTCCGCAGATCCGAGATGGGGCGAATGTTAGTCATATCAGTATCATGATACGAGCGCACTCTCGGGTCCAGCGCCTAAAACCCGATCTTGCGCATCACGAACCTGGGCAGACGCTTGATGATGAACTTCATCAGCGCCCACGGACGTGGCGTGCTCTCCCAGTCGAAACGTCGCGCGAGCCCTCAGGTTATGAGCTTCGTCGCTGCGCTTGTGACCGTTGCACCGTCTCGGCCCAGGCTTCTTGCCGCGCCATCGGCGGCTGCACATCGGCCTTCGCACCGCCGCCCGAGGCAGCGCCCGTGGTGGCCATGCAGGACATGATCGACGAGGGCAAGAGCAAGAGGGGAGCTTCGTGAGCGCGCATTTCGCGATAATGTACCGCAAGCGTGACGCTGCTCGTGCCAGCTCTTTCGGTGGTCTCAGCCACGGTATGCGCGATCCTGGCCTTGCTTGGCTACCGCTTCGCTGGCACCCCGGGCTGGCGGGATCAGCGCTGGTTTTGGTTGTTGGCCCTGTCAGCGGCCCTGTACAGCGTGGCCAACGTCGTGATCACGCTCGACGTACCCGACTACGTCATCACGCTGAGCTCGCAGGGCAACTACGCATTCATCGCGCTGCACGTGGCCGCCTGGTTCCTGCACTCGGCCGCCCACCTGCACCGCCCGCTCGGCGTCGTCGGCAAGGCGGCGGTCGGACTGTGCCTGACGGTCAGCGCGGCGGCCCTGGTGCCCGGGCTTCTGCTGACCGACAAGGTGGTTCGCTTCGAGTGGTTGGTTATCAGCTACGGGCAGCCTTTGCCCACCGCCATCGGGCAGGGCGTGGCGTTCGTGCTGTGCGTGTGCTTCTTGCTGCCGCTCGTCAGCTACGCCCGCGCTCTGCGCGAGAATCCAGACGCCGCCGCGTACTTCGCCGGGATGTTGATCCTGCTCGCCGCCGGGATCAACGACGCCGTGGCGGGTAGCACCCGCTACTCGATGCCCTTCGTCCTGGACGCGGCGTTCATCATCACGGTCAATGTCATTGGCTTCGTCCTGGTGCGCCGCTTCGTGCAGGGCGCGCACCGCCTGGAAGCGCTATCGACCCGGCTTGAAGCCCTGGTCAACAACCGCACCCTTGAACTCGGCGAGGCCTACGAGGCGCTTGGTCGCGCCGAGCGTCTGGCCGCGCTCGGTCGCCTGGCGGCGGGCGTCGCGCACGAGATCAACAACCCCGCCGCCGCCGTGGTCACCAACCTGACCTATCTGGAAACGATTGCCGCCAAGGACTCGTCCCTATCGACGGATGCGATGGAGGCGCTGCGTGACTCGCACGAATCGATGGAACGCATCGCCCGCATCGTTCGCCAGCTGCTCGACACCGGTCGAGTCGCAAGCTCAGCGGTGAAGAACGCGCATGCCGTCAACGTCGCCGACGCCGTGGCTGAAGCCGTACAGACCGCACACGCCTCAGTCGCCAAGGATCTTGAGATCACCGTCGACGTCTCGGCCGACCTGGCGGTGATCGGCGAACCGCTAACCCTGGGGCAAGTGCTGGTGAACCTGATCGCGAACGCGGCTCACGCGGTCCGGCCCAACACCCCCGCAAGCAACGGCCGGATCGCCCGCATCGAGGTCCGCGCCGAGCGACGAACCCACGGCACCAGAAAGCCCGGCGAGAAGCCCAGCGGGACCAGGGTGCAGATCACGGTGGCCGACAACGGCGGCGGCATGGCGCCCGCCGTGGCCCGGCGCCTGTTCGAGCCATTCTTCAGCACCAAACCGTTTGGTGCCGGCACGGGTCTGGGCCTGAGCGTGTCGCTGGGCCTGGTGCGCGCCGTCGGCGGCGACATCCGCATCGGCGAGACATCGGACCAGGGCACGACCATGATCATCGAGTTGCTCGAAGCCGCGCCCGGTGTTCCCACCATCACCGCTGTCACGCCCAGCGTGACCGGCATCTAGCCAGCGCAATTTCACGGCGCGGCCCTGGCGCCCAACCACGGGCAACCCGCGACAAACCCACTACACTAGGAGGCAGGTCATGAACACGAACGTCGCAGTCCTGGTCCTCGACATCGACTTCCAGCCCCTGCGCATCGAGCACTGGCACAAGGCCATCTGCGATTCCTTCCTCGGCCGGGTCGAGGTCATCGAGTACAGCCGGGACCGGACCATCAGGGGCGCGAGCCGCGATTACCCGATGCCGTCGGTGGTCCGGGTGTTACGCCGCTACCGACGCGACCGGCAAGGTATCAAGTTCTCGCGCCTGAACATCTACTCACGCGACAACTTCACCTGCCAGTTCTGCGGTGAGCAGATGCCGACCGAGGACCTGACCTTCGACCACGTGGTTCCGCGGTCACGCGGTGGGCGGACCAACTGGGAGAACATCGTCACCTGCTGCGTGAGCTGCAACGGCAGGAAGGCCAACCGTACGCCAGCCGAGGCGGACATGAAGCTGCTGCGGACGCCCAGACGGCCGCGCTGGCTGCCAGTGGTCACGGTCGAGATGGACCGGCGCCAGGTGCCAGCCGAGTGGGCCGCCTACTGGTCGGGCGTGCTTGAGCGCTGACGGCCGAGTGCTACGCGAAACGACCGACGCGCTTGTCCCCATCCGCGTCAGCGAGTATGACTATCCGTCCGTTCGGCCAGCTTCTAGAAAGCGGACCGCGATCGGGTAAAACTGCTCGCGCCCGACACCCGGAGGAGTGGCCGAGTGGTCGAAGGCGACGGTCTTGAAAACCGTAGCGCGCAAGCGCCGGGGGTTCGAATCCCTCCTCCTCCTCGAACTGAAAACTGAATATCTGGAGAGGTGGCCGAGAGGCCGAAGGCGGCGGTTTGCTAAACCGTTATACGGGTGAAAATCTGTATCGAGGGTTCGAATCCCTCCCTCTCCTCAGAACCCCCACCACTGTTGATGCTACTGCTCGGGCAGCGTCGGCGGCTGGTCGGGCGCGGTTGGTGGCACGGAGGCCTCACCCGGTGCCACCGGCCCTGGCGGCGTCGCGCTGGCAACTGGGATGCCGCCCTCGCGACGCTCCGAGCGGTCACGCCGCTCGACCGGAATGCGCCAGTCGACTGGCACCGAAGGTTGAGCCAGGAACTCGTCGGGGTTGGGCAGCGCCAGAGCGGCGCGCAGCACCTCGTCCATGTGCCCGACCGGGATCAGCTTCAGACTCTTCAAGACCTTCTTCGGGATGTCGCGCAGGTCCTTCACGTTGTCTTTCGGCAAGATGACGGTGGTGATACCGGCGCGGTGCGCGGCCAGGATCTTTTCCTTCAAGCCGCCGATGGCGAGCACCCGGCCGCGCAGCGTGATCTCGCCGGTCATGGCGACCTCACGGCGCACCGGCACGCGCAGCAGCGCCGATACCAGGCCCGTACACATCGTGATCCCGGCCGACGGACCGTCCTTGGGGATGGCGCCCTCGGGCAGGTGCACGTGGATGTCCGCGCGCTGGTAAAAGTCACGGTCGAGGCCCAGCGACTGTCCGCGCGAGCGCACGTAGCTGATGGCCGCCTGTGCTGACTCCTGCATCACGTCACCAAGCTTGCCGGTGAGCACCAGCTTGCCCTTGCCCGACACGATCGAGACCTCTGTGTTCAGCAGATCGCCTCCGTGCATCGTGACCGCCAGCCCGTTGACCAGCCCGATCTCGTCCTTCTGCTCGGCGTGGCCGTGCCGGTAGCGCTGGGCCCCGAGATACTTGCCCAGGCGCTTGGGTGTCACCTTCCAGGAAACCACGGTCCGATCGGCGACGTACTCCTTGGCGATCTTGCGGCAGATGGTCGCGATCTCGCGCTCCAGGCTGCGAACGCCGGCTTCCTTGGTGTAGCTGTGGATGATGGACCGAATGGTGTCTTCGGGGATGTCCACCGTGAGATCCCCGACGCCGTTGTCCTTGCGGGCCTTGGGAACCAGGTACTTCTCGGCGATGGATAGCTTCTCGAATTCGGTGTAGCCGGGGAGCTGGATGATCTCCATGCGGTCCTGCAGCGGCACCGGGATGCCTTGCAGGTAATTCGCCGTGGTGACGAACATGACGTCGGAGAGATCGTAGTCGAGGTCGAGGTAGTGATCGTTGAAGGTGGCGTTCTGCTCGGGGTCGAGCACCTCCAGCAGGGCCGCCGATGGATCGCCACGGAAGTCGGTCGACATCTTGTCGACCTCATCGAGCAGAAACACCGGGTTGCCACTGCCGGCCTTCTTGAGCGACTGGATGATCTTGCCTGGCAGCGCGCCGATGTAGGTGCGCCGGTGGCCACGGATCTCGGCCTCGTCGCGCACGCCACCTAGCGCCAGCCGGACGAAGTTGCGGCCAGTGGCACGCGCAATGGACCGGGCCAGCGAGGTCTTGCCCACCCCTGGCGGCCCGACCAGGCACAGGATGGGGCCTTTTTGTTTCTTGACCAGCGATTCGACCGCCAGATATTCGAGGATGCGTTCCTTGATCTTCTTGAGGCCGTAGTGCTCCTCGTCCAGGATCCTCTCGGCCTCGACGACGTCGAGCTTGTCGACGGTGAGCACGCCCCAGGGTAGGCCCAGCACCCAATCGATGTAGTTGCGCACCACGGCCGCCTCGGCCGACATGGGTGCCATGAGCTTGAGCTTCTTCAGTTCCTTGCTCACCCGTGACGCCGCCTCGGCCGACAGCTTCTTGTCGCGCGCGCGCTCTTCCAGCTCGCCAATCTCGTTCTTGAACTCATCGCGATCCCCAAGCTCCTTCTGGATCGCGCTCATCTGCTCGTTGAGGTAGTACTCGCGCTGGGTCTTCTCCATCTGGCGCTTGACCCGCGTACGGATCTTGCGTTCCACCTGCAGGATCTCGATCTCGGCCTTGAGCACTTCATAGAGCCGCTGCAGCCGAGCCTGCACGGACGTCAGCTCGAGCACCGCCTGCTTGTCAGGCAGCTTGAGCTGCAACTGTGCGGCGATGGTGTCTGCGAGCTGCCCCGGATCCGTCACCGTCTGCAGCGAGCCCAGGATCTCGGGCGACAGGCGCTTGTTGACCTTGACGTAGGTCTCGAACGCGATCTGCACCTCGCGCACGAGCGCTTCCATCTCGACCCCGCGCTCGACGGTTTCGGGCAGTTCCTCGGCTTCCACTTCGAAGAAGCCGTCGGTCTGGACGAAACGGCTGATGGTGCCACGCCGCTTGCCCTCGACCAGCACCTTCACGGTGCCATCGGGCAAGCGCAGAAGCTGGATGATGTGCGCGAAGGTGCCAATGGCGTAGATGTCGTCTGGGATCGGCTCGTTGGTCTTGGCGCGGCGCTGGGCGGCGAGGAAGATCTCCTTGCCACTGCCCTTTCCGGTCGCCTCTTGCAGCGCGCCGATGGACTTCTCACGCCCGACGAACAGGGGCACCACCATGTGCGGAAAAACGACTATGTCACGCAGGGGCAGAAGCGGCAGACGACGAGGCGGCTGGGGCGGCATGCGAGCACGATCGTATCAACCTGCCGCAGCCGCGGCTAATTTTCCCCCCTCAATAGGCGGTGCGGCCGATGCCATCGGTCTGTTCGGGGGGCAACGGAGGTTCGGCAGTGCCGTCGTCGGCCAGGTTCGAGGCCTCGCTTTCGCCGCCAGCACCCGAAGGTGCTGCGGACTCGCCCTCGCCCGACCGCAGGTCGACCCAGAGCAACTCGTGTTGAGGAACCAGGTCGAGGTCCTCGGCAGCGATACCCAGAATGCTCAGCGACATACTGCCCAGCCCAAGCGCCAACGGCCAGTAGATGAGGCTGCCCAGGACGACGTATGGCAAGAAGCTCCGCGGCCGGAGGCGGCGCGGCCAGAGTGAGAAGCGCGCGCGCAACCGGGCCATGGTCAAGCTGTCGTCCATGCTACGACGGCCTTTCCCCGCCCGCCGCCAGCCCCTTCTGATAGACGAGGATCGGTGGCTCGTTCTTCTGGATGGTGTCCTCGTTGATCAGGACTTCCTTGATCGCCGGGTTGGCGGACGGCACCTCGAACATGATGTCCATCATCGCCTGTTCGAGAATCGCACGCAGCCCGCGGGCTCCGGATTTGTGCTTCTTGGCTTCCTGGGCGATGGCGGACAGGGCCCCCTTGGTGAACCGTAGCTTCACGCCGTCCATCTCGAACAGCTTGTGGTACTGCTTGGTCAGAGCGTTCTTGGGCTTGGTCAGGATGTCGACCAGGGTGACTTCATCGAGCTCGTGCAGGGGCGCAATGACCGGCAGGCGACCGACGAACTCGGGGATCATGCCGAACTTCAGCAGATCCTCGGGCTGCACCTCGCGCAGCAGTTCCCAGACGCGCTTTTCCTTCTTCGACTGAATGTTGGCGCCGAAACCGATCTGCTTCTGGCCGATGCGCTGCTCGATGATGTCTTCGAGGCCCACGAAGGCGCCGCCGCAGATAAACAGGATGTTGGTGGTGTCGACCTGCAGGAACTCTTGCTGCGGATGCTTGCGGCCACCCTTGGGCGGCACGTTGCACACGGTGCCTTCCAGTATCTTCAGCAGCGCCTGCTGCACCCCCTCACCCGACACGTCGCGTGTAATCGAGGGGTTCTCGCCCTTGCGCGCGATCTTGTCGATCTCGTCGATGTAGACGATGCCGCGCTCGGCTTTCTCGATGTCGTGCTCGGCGTTCTGCAGCAGGTTGACGATGATGTTCTCGACATCCTCGCCGACGTAGCCGGCCTCGGTCAGGTTGGTGGCGTCGGCGATGGCGAACGGCACGTTCAGGACCCGCGCCAGAGTCTGTGCCAGCAGCGTCTTACCCGAACCGGTCGGGCCGAGCAGCAGGACGTTCGACTTACCCAGTTCGACCTCGTCGGTGCCAACCTTGGCGTCGATGCGCTTGTAGTGGTTGTGGATGGCGACCGCCAGGATCTTCTTGGCGCGGTCCTGACCGATGACGTAGTCGTCGAGGATGGTCTTGATCTCGGCCGGCTTGGGCACCGATGTGAAGCCGAAGGACTCAGACTCTTTCTCGATCTCCTCGGCGATGATGTCGTTGCACAGCCCGATGCACTCGTCGCAGATGTACACCGTCGGCCCGGCAATGAGCTTCTTGACCTCCTTCTGGTTCTTGCCGCAGAAGGAGCAACTCAGGTTCCCGTGATCGTCTCGCTTGCGCTCAGCCACCGGTCTCAAAAGCTACCACGCCCGCGGCGCCGGTGGTACCGCCCCAAACATCCACATCCCGCCCCGGAAAACTACTTGGGCGGGGTGCCCGGCTTCTGCGTGATGACCTCGTCGATCAGCCCGTACTCCTTGGCGTCGATCGAGCTCATGAAGTAGTCGCGCTCGGTGTCGTTCTTGATGCGATCGAGCGGCTGGCCGGTGTGCTTCGACAGGAGCTCGTTCAGGGTGTCGCGCGTCCGCAGGATCTCCTTGGCGTGGATATCGATGTCGGTCGCCTGGCCCGAGAAGCCGCCAAGTGGCTGATGGATCAGGATGCGCGAGTGGGGCAACGCATACCGCTTGCCCTTCTTGCCGGCCGCCAGCAGGAACGCACCCATCGACGCCGCCTGACCCATACAGAAGGTCGCCACGTCGGGCCGCACGTACTGCATGGTGTCGTAGATGGCCATGCCCGCGGTCACCAAGCCGCCCGGCGAGTTGATGTACAGCATGATGTCCTTGTCGGGATCCTCGCCCTCCAGGAACAGAAGCTGCGCGATGACGATGTTGGCGACGTCATCGTTGACCGCCGACCCCAGGAAGATGATGCGGTCCTTGAGCAAGCGCGAGAAGATGTCCCAGCCGCGCTCGCCGCGATGGGTCTGCTCGATGACGGTGGGGATGATGAAGTTGTGCGGCGCGGGCGCGGTGCCATCGAACGGGCGGCGGGAGTGCATCAAGTTCCTTTCTTCTCGGAGGCATCAGCCTCGACCCGAGCTTCGTCGGGCGTCAGCACCAGCCGGCCCGGACCGCTTCTGGCTTCATCGGGTGTAATGATCAAGCGGTCGGGATCCTGGTCGGAAATCTTAGCCTGCGAGACCAGCATATCAAGCGTCTTTTCCTCCAGCAGCTGGTAGCGCACGCCCGCCAGCCGCCCGTCACGTTCGAGCTCGGCGCGTAGCTTCTTGGCGTTCTCCTGCCGCGCGGCCGCCATCTCGGCGACGCGCTTCTGCACGTCGGCGTCGCTTACCTGCAGGCCCTCGCGCTCGGCTATTGCCTGCAACAACACCGCCGCGCGCGCCTCCACCTCGGCCTCGCCAGCGAATTGCTGCTTCATCTTGGCGACATCGAGCCCGCCCGCTGCCTCGACGTCGACACCCATCATCAACAGCTGCGAGTGGGCCCGCGAGACCAGGCTGTCGGCGTAACGATCGACCAGCGCCTTGGCGATGGGAAACGGGTTGGCCTTGATGATCTCCGCAACCGCCTGGGCCCCGAGCTCGCGCTTGATCTTCTGTTTGTCGGCCTCGATGAGGCGCTCGCGAATCTTGTTCTTCAGCCCGTCGAGCGTGTCGGCCTCGCCGGTGTCCTTGGCGAACTCGTCGTCGAGTGCGGGCTGGCGGCGCTCGCGCACTTCCTTGATGTGCACGTGCAGGCTGACCTCCTGGCCGGCCAACTCGCGCATCTTCTCGTCGTCGGGAATCTTGTACTTGATCTCCTGGTGGGTGCCGTCGAGGGCCGCACCCCGCAGGTACTTGCCCAGCCCGGGCAGCGGGCCACCGACCTCGTCCGCGCAATCCACTGTCACCTGCTTCTTCTTGATCTTTTGCTCGCCGACTTTGCCGTGAACCTCGATGGCCACCAGATCCTTGTCGGTCGTGTGGGTGCGGCCCTCGACCGGCACATACTCGGTGAGCTGCCGACGGTACTGCTCGATCGCGGCCGCTACCTCTTCGTCGGTAACCTTGGGCTGCCGGCGTGACAGCGCGATACCACTGTAATCCTTGGGAGTGACCTGGGATCGCACCTCGACGCGCGCCGAGAAGCGGAACGGCTCGCCGTTCTTGATCTCCAGCTTGTCGACGGTGGGCGGGGCTACCGGGTCGATTTCCTTGTCGCGGATGGCCTGCGACAGCAAGAGCTCGACCAGATCGCGAGCGACATCGTTCTCGACGTCGTGACGGTACAGCTTCTCGAGCACCGGTCGCGGCGCCTTGCCGGGCCGAAAACCCTTGAGACGGACGTCACGGCGCAGATCGCCGTAGGCCTTGTCCAGACGCGAGGCAACCTCGGGCCACGGCAGCTCGAACTCGACCCGTTTCTCTACCGGAGAGATGTCTTCAATCGTGATCTGCATGAGGGGGCACAGGATAGATGATGAAGGAACGCGGGAGTCAAGCGGAACGGGTGACCCGATGGCGGGTTTTCTCTGCTTTCGCTTGCGCGACCGCCCACCCCTCGTACACCATACGGGGCTTCTGTGATGCAAGGAGGCGGTTTCACTCTCGCGGATCGTCTGGGCGCCAAGCCGGTGCCCTGCAAGGTGCGTGGTTGCACCCGGACGTTCCTGCAGCTCGCGGGCAAGGCGCTGGCGCTACAGGGTCGAGGCGCCGCCGCAGCGGACGGGCCGGGTGCCGGCATGTGCGACCCGTGCCAGCAGAAGCTGCCCACACTCGCCAGCCAAGAGCGGCCCTGCGACAACCCCACCTGCACGTCATCGTGGACGTGGACCGTCGAGGCGCAGCTTGAGGCCTTCGCTGCGAAACGGCCGCCGCCCCGGATTCTATGCGCGGGCTGCGAGGAGAAACTGGCCGCGCTGCAAGACAAGGAAATCCCGTGTGCGGCGCCCGGATGCACCCGTACGGCAACGCTGTCCCGTCGACAACAGCTCGTCGGCCTGACCACGCCGCCGCCTGCCAACGATACCCAGCTGGCCGGCGATGCTACAGCTGAGTCTACGCCCGGAACGACGGGCGAAGCCATGGCGGCAGGGCCAGATGGCTCCGCCGCTGGCCGGCGGTCCGAGCGCCCGCCGCGCGGTCGGATCACGACCACCGGGGCGCTATGCCCGCCCTGCTCGGACGTATCGAGCCGGATCTCCGATCGGTTGGTCGGGTGTGGCATCACCGGGTGCAAGCGCAAGTGGCTTTGGAAGGCCGACGAACAGCTCAGCTTCTTCGTGGCCGGCAAACCTAACGAGCCGCCCCGCCGCATGTGCGACGGCTGCCGTGCCTCGTTCGGTAAGCTGTCCGATCGCGAAATTCGCTGCCGGACGTCCGGCTGCAAGAAGACTTTCATCTGGTCGCGTTTCGATCAGCTCGACGCGTGTGTCGCCGACCGGGCACCACCCAAGGCGCCGCACCTCATGTGCGAGAGCTGCTTCCAGATCTTTGCAGGCGTGAGCGACGTCGAGCGGCCATGCCGCAAGTCCGGCTGCAAGAACACCTGGACCGACCGGCGCGGTGCCCAGCTGGCGCGCGCGGTACGTGGCAAGACCGGCGATCCGTACCCGCAGTACTGTGAGGAACACAAGAAGGACCTCATCGAGCTGGAGGACCGCGAGATCGGCTGCAAGACCGACAGTTGCCCAGGTACCTGGACCTGGACGGCGCAGCAGCAACTGGCAGCGGGCGTGCAGCCCGAGCTCAAGGAGCCCGCAGGCGACGCCGAGGCGTCGAGCTCCGAACCGGCCACCACCGGGGCGGCGCACCATGGATCGCCAGCGTCCGATGCGCCCGCGGACGTGACAGCCGCCCCGATCGTGGAGGCGCTGGCCCCCGGTGCCAGCGCGCGCGGCAAGAACGCGGGCAACGGTCGTCCGGGGAAGCCGCCCCGGCCAGAACGCCGGCGCGACAAGAAGCGCCGCCGCCAGATCCACCCGCCCGATCGGTTGTGCGGGGCCTGCATCGAGTTCCTCAAGGATCGGACGACCCAGGAGATCGCCTGCACCCAGTGCGCGACACCGATCTATTGGCCGCCCGAGAGCCAACTGCAGACTCACCTTGGCCACTGGACGGCCCCGTCACTGTGTGGCGCTTGCAAGCGCGATGCGACCGAGGCGGCCCGCAAGGCCGCGCGCGAGGCCATCATCGCCGCCGCTCCCAAGCCTGGATTGCCTTCGGCCGCCACCGCCGCGCCCGACAACCCGCAGGAATAATCGGACGCCCCGCCTGACCCGCGGGTCAGCCTGTGCCAGCGAGTCGGCGCGCCAGCGGGTAGTCGGCCGGTGGCAGGTCGAGGGTCGGGATCCGCGCCGGATCGAACCAGTCGACCGCAGCGACCTGGAGCGGCGTGGGCACACCGACCTCGATGTCGCAACGGTAGACCAGCATCACAAGATCGAACGAATCGTAGCGGTGAAACACCACCTCGAAGATCTCCCCCACCCGCACGCGACAGCCTAATTCCTCGACGATCTCGCGCGCCAGCGCTGCCTCGGGCGCCTCCCCTGGCTCGACCTTGCCACCGGGAAACTCCCAGCACAACGGCAGGCTCTGATCGGCCCGCCGCTGCGACAGCAGGATTCGACCGTCGCGTTCGATCACCGCCGCCACCACCAGCTTGCGCTCCCGGGGGACAGGTGGATCCGTGGTCACAGCACGCAGCTATCCGACTTGGGGCCGACTTGGGGACAACTTGAGGCCAACTAGGGCTGGGTTCCGCCAGCGCTGCTGTGGATGAGCTCGAGAATGTCCGCGAGCTGGAACGGCTTGTGGATGCGAGGAAGGTCGCTCTCGTCGAGAAAACGCCGCGCCTCGGTTGAAAACGCCCCACCGGTGATGAAGATGAAACGCTCGGCAAGCGCCGGCCACCGCGTCTTGACCATGTGGTGAAACTCGCCACCCGTGATATCGGGCATCTGCAGATCGCACAGCACCACGTCGAAGGTGCGTTCTTCTTCCAGCAAACGGAGTGCCTCCTTCGCACCGAGGGCGATCTCGACATCGTGGTGCTCGATCAGCATGCGGCGGTAGGCCTTGAGCAGCAGGGCCTCATCGTCGACCGCCAGGATGCGCCGGCGCCGCAGGCCGGGCAGCGACGAGTAGCTGCGCGGCCGATCGCCGACTGCACCCTCGATGGCGGGCAGGCGCACACGGAACAGCGCCCCGCGGCCGACCTCGCTGTCCGCGGTCAGCTCGCCGCCAACCGAGCGGAGAATGTCGCGCGAGATCGGCAGCCCTAGCCCGGTGCCAAGACCCGGCGGCTTGGTGGTGAAGAATGACTCGAATATGCGCGGCATGACCTCGGGCGGAATGCCCGGGCCGTTGTCCTCGACCTCGATGACCACAGTGTCGGTGTCGGGATCGTCGAAGCTGCGGATGCGCAGCCGGTTGCGCTTGAGGTTGCCCTCCGGCATGGCATGGGCAGCGTTGATCACAAGGTTCAGGAACACCTGGCCAAGCCGAGCTGCGCTGGCCCGCACCGGGCGGGTCGCTTTCAGATCGCGCTCGACGGCGGCACGGTAACGCAGCTCACTGCGCAGCATGGTCAGCGACGACTCCAGCGCGGCGTTGACGTCGGTCACCGCGGTCGCGTCGTCATCCACCCGCGAGAACGAATGCAGGTCGCGCACAATGCGATAGATGCGCGCCATGCCCTCCTTCGACTCCTGCACGATGCTCATCGCCTCGAACAGCATCTCCTTGAGACCCAGCTTGCGCGCCACGACGGGATCGTGCTTGAGCTTGTCATCGAGCAGGCGCAGCAGGCCAAGCAGCGCCTCGATGTTGGCCAGGACGAACGACGCAGGGTTGTTGATCTCGTGGGCCACGCCCGCCGCCATCATGCCAATGGACGCCAGCTTTTCGGCCTGCAGCCGCCGCAACTCCTTGTCGCGCTCCTCGGTCACGTCGCGCACGTACACCAGCGCGCGCCGGCCGGCCACCGGGTACCCGCGCGCATTGAGCTGGCGGCTCTCCCGGGTCAGACTGCGATCGCAGGTGGCGTTGCTCGATATCGCCTCGCGCGCCAGCCCCTCGAGGAAAACCTGGATCGACGGGCCCGTCGGCCCCTCCGCCAGCGGCGCCTCGACGATGCCTGCGGTCACGCCCGATACGCCCACCCCGGGCCAGGTGCCGTCGCTTGGCACCTCGCGCAGGCGCCGTCCGGCCGCGTTCTCGATCTGGACCTTCCCGCTCGCGTCAAACAGAAAGAGACCGTGCTCGATGACGTCGAAGGTCTCGCGGAGGGCGTCGCGCTCGACCCGCAACTCGTAGGCCAGTTCCTCGAGCTGCCGAGTGCCCTCGTTGACCTTACCGACCAGCTCGAAATTGGTGCGCTGCACCTCGTCGGCCGCTGCCTTCGAACGCAGCACAGATGTGATGCGAGCGCCCAGTTCCAGGTCGCTGACCGGCTGGACGATAAAATCCGCCGCGCCCAGTTCAAGGGCACGCAGGCGGCTCTCGACCTGGTAGTGCGTGGCGGTGAGAAACACCACCGGCAGCCGCGCAGTCCGCTCAGTGGAGCGAATGCGGCGGCACAGATCGAAACCGCTGCCGTCGGGCAGTTCCACCTCCAGAAGGACGACATCGAAGTCCTCGCCGTCAAGCGCTGTGGCCGCGGAACTTGCGTCGCGCCGTTCAACCACCTCGGACGGCGTCAGCCTACAGATCGCGTCGCGAACCGCCGCCCGGGTTTCATCGCTGCCATCGACCAGCAGGACGCGCGACACGTCAGGCGGCCCCCAACCTATCGTCGTCCAGGGCCGGGCGCGCCAGCCATGAGTGGAATCGGCGGCAAAGACCGGCGGACAGGGGAACACTCATGGAGGACTTGGCGCCGTCTACGCTGGGTGGCGGCGCGGCGATTATCTGCCTCCTGTACGGGTTTCACAAGGCCAAGGCCAAGGCCTTGGCAAGGAAGACACGCGAGGGTTTTCCCAAGCTTTGGCGGCGATGGGGACGCCTCGACAAGAGGCGGTCCGGGCTTCCCGGCACCGACACGCTCGGGCCGCAAATAACCCGCTCAAGCCTGTGGCGCGATCACCGATGAATACCCCGACATGCTTTCGGCGGAAGTCCGGGTCCTCTACGTCGATGACGAGCCCAGCCTGTGCCGGGCTTTCGCGCGCATGTTCGGAGGCGACGACAAGGTCCGCGTGGCAACCAGCTCGTCGGCGATGGAGGCCGCCGATCTCATCGACCGCGAGGCCTTCGACGTCATCGTGTCGGATCTGCGCATGCCGGGCATGGACGGCATCGAGTTGCTGTCGGCGGCGCGACTGAAACGGCCCCTGGCGCGGCGCCTGCTGGTCAGCGGCTTCGCCGATCTGGACACGGCACTGGACGCCATCAACCGCGTCGGTGTCGACCGGCTGCTGACCAAGCCATGGAACACTTTCGAGCTGATGGGGGCGGTACACGCCGCGGCCGAGCACGCGCTGCTCACACGCGAGAACGCCCGCATGACCGAGGATCTCCGGCGCAAGGCTGACGAGCTTTCGGGCATCAACCGACAACTCGATCGGCTGGTCGAGCAGCGCACCGACGATCTGCTAAACGGTCTGGTCTCGGCGCTGGATCTGCGTGATTCGGAGACGCAGTGGCACTCGCGTCGGGTCGGCCGCTACGCGCGTCATCTGGCCGAGACCCTGGGCGTGGCCGGGCGCGATCTCGATGACATCGAGCGCGGCGCGATGTTGCACGACATCGGCAAGATCGGCGTGCGCGACGCCGTCCTGCTGAAACCCGGACCGCTGACCGACGAGGAATGGGTGGAGATGCGGCGCCATCCGTCGCTGGGATTCGAGATCCTGAAAGGCATCTCGTTCCTGGAGACCGCCCGGCTGGTGCCGCTGCACCATCAAGAGAAATTCGACGGCAGCGGCTACCCCGGGGGCCTGAGCGGCGAGAACATCTGCCTGGGCGCGCGGGTGTTCGCTGTGGTCGACACCTACGACGCGATCACCTCGAACCGCCCCTATCGCAAGGCGCGCTCCTACGAGGCCGCTCGCGACGAGATCGCCAAGTTTTCCGGCCGGCAGTTCGACCCGCGGGTCGTCGAGACCTGGCTCAAGGTAGCCCCTGAGGACTGGTTCACGATCCGGCGCCATCTGGAAATCCTCGGCGCCACCGACTGACCTCTTCTGGCACCCGACGCGACGTCACGCCGCCGCGCGCGGGACGTCCACGAGGTCGAGCTTCGCGGCCAGGATGAAGTCGTTCTCGGACAGGCCCCCGATGACGTGGGTATAAACGGTGACGTCGACGACGCTGTAGTGGACGGTGAAGTCTGGGTGATGTCCCTCGGCCTCGGCGACTTCCGCCACGCGGTTGACAAACTTCATCGCGGTGACGAAGTCGTCGAACAGAAAGCGCCGGCTGAGCTTGCGGTTGTCCTCGATGACCTGCCAGCCCGGCACCTGCGGGTGCAGCTTGGCCACCTCCGCGGGACCGAGCCTCGGCACGCCGCCTTCACAAGGAACACATTTCTTCCGCGCGAGAGCATCCATGCGCTGGGTTCTTACCAGCTCGGTGGGAAAACGCCCGTCACAGCAGACCGCTGACCAGCATGCCGCCGTTGACTGACTTGATGGGACGGCCCGAAGGGGCAACGCGCATCTTGTCGGCGTCCACGTCAAGCACGCGCGCGATGGTGCGGTACAGATCGGGCACCGTGACCGGGCGGTCGGCGACCTCGGCGCCGTCCTTGTCGGTCGCGCCGATGGCCTGGCCGCCCCGGATGCCACCGCCGCCGAGCAGCGCCGCACTGCACGCAGGAAAGTGGTCGCGACCACCCTTCTCGTTGATGCGTGGGGTGCGGCCGAAGTCGCCCATCCACACCACCAGCGTCGACTGGTAAAGGCCGCGACCGAGCAAGTCGTCGATGAGAGCGCTCATCCCCCGATCCAGCGTGCCGGCCAGTTCCTTGACGCGGGGGAAGTTGTTGTCGTGCGTGTCCCAGCCGCCCAGGGTCACTTCGACGAACGGCACGCCGACCTCGACCAGCCGCCGCGCCATCAGGCAACCTGCGCCAAATTCAGTCGCGCCGTACGACTGGCGGACCTTGTCGGGCTCCTTTTCCAGATCGAACGCCGCCGCGCCGGCGGAGCGCATCAACGCCACCGCCTGCTCGCCCACCGCACGCTGGCCTTCGGCGTAAGTGCCACCACGACCGGCCGAGAATCGCGTCTCCAGCCTGCGCCACAGACTCATGCGTGCCTCAAAGCGCTCGTCGTCGACGCCCTTGCTGGGCGTCAGGTAGCGCACGGGCTTGGTCGGGTTCTTCACCGGGAAAGGCGACCAGGCCGCCGACAGGAAGCCCGCGTCCTCGCCGGGGCCGCCGATGGCGACATAGCCGGGCATGCCGTTGCGGCTGTGGCTCTCGGCGACCAACGAGCCAAAGGCCGGGTGATCGACGCCGCCCTGGGGGGGGTAGCCGGTGTGCATGAGGTGGCGCGCGCGATCGTGGTTGCCTTCCTTGCTGGTCATCGATCGCACGAGCGCCAGGTGCTTCATGCGCAGCGCGAGCCCAGGCAGGTGCTCGCAGACCTGCACGCCATCGACCGAGGTCGCGATGGCCTTGAACGCACCTCCGGTGGGGCGCCCGGGCTTGGGATCGAACGTGTCGATGTGGCTCGGCCCGCCGTTCATGTAAAGCATGATGCATGCGCGCGCCGGCGCCGGGTTCGCGAGCCCCGCTGGCCCTGCACCGACGCCCGATGCTGCCTGCGTCGCGCGCGCGGCGAGCGCGCCGCCGATGCCCGCGCCCAGCGCCGAGGCGGCCCCAGACTGCAATAGCTGCCTACGATTCATCAGCATGACAAGAAGACCCCGTTCAATGGTTGGTGATGGCTTCGGTGGAGGTCAAGAGCGCGAAGAACAGGTCCTCGTACGCTCGCCGACCACCGAGTTTGAGATCGGCGCCGAATTCGCGCCGCTCATCGACGCTCGGCCGGCGGGTGTATGCAGCAAGGAACAGATCGTCGAGACGCGCGACCGGATCCTTCGAGGCGGCCAGGATCCGCCCCAACACCCCGGCGTCACCGGCGCGCGTGGCGCCGTTGGTCAGCTCGCCGTTGAGAAGCAGAAGCGACTGCGGGACGCTGCCGTCGAAACTCGATACCTCGGCCATCTCGTCGTCGCTGAACGCGAAGTCGTACTCCTTGAACGCTTGTCGCATCTTCTTCTCGAACTCGGCGTCGCCAAACCGGCGGCGCGCGATGTCGTCGGCACCGGTGGCCACCACCAGCGATCGGAACAATTGCTCGGACGACAAGGGCCGCATGCCGGCGCGTGCGAACACCCGCACCGCCGCGCCGCCGTCATCAGGCCTGGTTTTGGAGTCGACGTACACGCCGGGCGCAGGCGGTGCCGGCGCCGAGCTGCGCTGGTACGCGGTCGACAGGACGATGAGACGCACCAGACGCTTGATGTTGAAACCGCTGGCACGAAAGTCGGCGCCCAGCTCGTTGAGCAGTGCCGGGTGCCGAGGATCGTTCTCGCCGCCGAGATCGTCCCACGGATCAGCCAGCCCGCGCCCGAACAGCTGCGCCCACGTGCGCGCCACCATCGCCTTGCCGAACAGATCGCTTGCCACGATGGCCCGCGCCAGGGTCTGGCGCCGGGTCTCGCCTCGCTGCACCGTCGGTGCGAAACCCAGGAAGCGAGGCTTGACCGTCACGTCCTCCTCGGAGCGCGGCTTGCGCATCTTGGCCTGGCCGCGGCCCTGGTCGAGCACAACGTAGGTCTTGTCGTCCTTGTCGTTTTGCTTGCGCGCCGGCGCCATCATTCCGCCGGACGCGAGCATCATGCCGGGGCCGTCGTCCTCGGCCGCGGACGCGAGGCGAGCCGCCTTAGGTGCGTCGGCCTTCTCCCGCCTGGCCTTGGTCTGCACGAAGTACGCAACCAATCCGTAGAAGTCCTCCTGCTTCCAGCGCTGGTCGTAGGGGTGATCGTGGCACTGCGCGCACTGGATCTGCAGACCCAGGAAGATGCGCGCCGCCGCGCCGGTCACTGCTTCGACTCCGCCCATGCCGCGCGCCCGCGCCACGATGAACGCCAGCGCGCCGTTGTCGCGCAGATCGCCGGAGCCTGCCAGGATCTGGCGAGCCAGGCCATCGTAGGACCGGTTCTCGTCGAAGGCGCGCACCAGCCACGAGCGCGGATCGTACTTCCGCTCGACATCATTCTTGCCTTCGCGGCCGTACAGCAGGTCGCCGTAGAGATCGGCCCAGCGCTCGGCGAACTCGTGGTTTGAAAGCAGCCTGCTTGCCAGACGCGCACGCTTGTCAGGTGATGCATCGGCCACGAAGGCCTTCGCCTCGGCCAGCGTCGGCACGCGCCCCGCGAGATCCAGCGTAATCCGGCGCAGGTACTCGAGATCGTCAGCGACGGGCGCCGGGCTGACCTGCGCCACCCGCCAGCTGTCCTCGATCAGGCGATTGACATCGGCAAGAGTGAGTTTGCCCGGCCGCTCGGCGGCACCCGCCACAGTGGCCCCGTGTGATACCGAGCCCCCCGCGGCCGGAGGCGTGCCGCCGGTTGTCGAGCACGCGCCAACTGCCAGCAAACCGATCGCTAGACAGCAAAGTGGGGTACGAATCATTCGAAGCTGACTACTAGCCATCGTCTGAAAGCGATGACCCCCACCGCGACCGCGTGGTTAGAGAGTTGCGGGTGCAACCGTTACGCACCCAGCTCAACCGAGTATCATGCCGCCTCGTGCGAGTGCTCACGGGAACCAGCGGCTACAGCTACACGCCTTGGAAGGGGCGTTTCTATCCCGACAAGCTGCCGGCCGCCCAGATGCTGGGCTACTACGCCGAGCGCTTCCCCACTGTTGAGATCAACAACACCTTCTACCGGATGCCCAAGCCCGAGCAGTTCGAGAAATGGTCGGCCGAAACACCGCCCGGCTTCGCTTTCGCGGTCAAGGCGCCGCGCCGGATCACCCACGAAAAGCGCCTCGCCGACGCCGCCGATGAGACGCGACGTCTGTTCGCGGCAGCGGCTGCGCTGGGCGACAAGCTGGGCCCCGTGCTGTTCCAGCTGCCGCCGTTCCTGCGCAAGGATCTGCCACGCCTGGAAGCATTTCTGGCTACCCTGGCCGAGGTCGCGCCTGCCGCCCAGGCGGCTTTTGAATTTCGCCATGAGTCGTGGTTCGCGGACGATGTGTTTGCAGCCCTGCGCGCGCGCAACGCGGCCCTGTGCATCGCCGACGCCGAGGATTTCTCCGTGCCGCTGGTCGCCACGGCCACATGGGGCTACCTGCGCCTGCGCCGCCAGGACTACGCGGACGGCGCGCTGCACGCGTGGGCTGATCGCCTGCGCGGGCAGACGTGGGACACAGCCTGGGTGTACTTCAAGCACGAGGAAGACGGCCTCGGCCCCAAGCTCGCCACACGCATGGCACAGCTGGCGCGCGAGCCGCTGCGCGAGACTGGCGCCGGGGGGCAGGACGGGGGGCAGGACTGACGATAGCCACGTTGCGCATGCTCCGCGCGGTAGCGGCAGGCGCCAGCTTCGAACCTCAGAGCGTCGCGGCCCGATTCCAGCGCCGCCACGCGCGGCGGGCCCAAGCGAGACGCGCTGCCGGCGTCGGGTAGCGGCGGGTGAACCACGAGATCAGCTCGTCGTGGGCGGTGCGCTCATCGGGCGAGATCGGCGCCGCCACGTACGCATTGAACTCGACGAGCGTCAGGTCCCGATCGGCCTGCGTGCGCACGACCGCGATGTCTGCATCGGACAGGCCCGGGTAACGACTCATTCGCCGCCTCGTCGCGCGATCAGCGTCGCGATCAGCCTGAGATCTTCCGCGTCCTTGGGACGCGCGCCGAAGCGTTTGGTGCTTGCCAGATCCTCGAGCGCGGGCACCGCGACCGAGACGCCCGGAGCGACCTCGATCGCTTGATGGCGTGCCCAGATGTCGTCGAAGACCACCCGATCGCCGTCCACTGTGGGCACGGAGCGACCAACAAGAACGTCGACTTTCTCGTCATTCTCGAGACCATAACGTCCTCGCACACGAGCATCTTCAGGCGATCGCGTGGGCACCAGTCCGAAGGGAGCCGCGGCCCGATTGAAGAGCGCGATGTCGTCGATGTGCAGCCAGAAGTCGTAATCACCCGTCAGGAGTGGAAGTCCCAGGGCGATCAGCGCCCGTCGCCCGATCAGCATCGCTCTTGCTCCGCTGGCCGCCACCGCGCGAAAGAAACCAGCCTCGTCGAATTCCGTGCCCTCCATGATGGACCATCAGCATAACGTGGCCGATGGCGCCTCCGCCTGGACAGTCTTCCGCGCGGCCGGGCAACGCGGATGAAAAGCCCGATCATGCAGAAACTTTCGTATCGTAGGCGTTGGGCCTACAATGCACGACATGCCAGCGCGAGCCATCGGAACTGCGAGTGTGTCGTTCGGCCTGGTGGCCATCCCGGTCAAGCTATACCCGGCCACCGAGGCGTCGGCCTCGGTGTCGTTCAACCTGCTGCACGAGGAGTGCAAGGGGCGGCTCAAGCAGCAGTACCACTGCCCACGCTGCAACGTGCTCGTCTTGCGCGAGAACATGGTCAAGGGCTACGAGTTCGCCAAGGACCAGTACGTCACCTTCGCTCCCGCCGAACTCAAGGCGCTGGAGGAGCGCGCCACCGGCGCCATCGAGATCTCGGAGTTCGTTCCACTGGACAAGGTGGATCCGGTGTTCTTCGACAAGCCGTACTACCTGGCCGCCGAGAAGGGCGGCGAGAAGGCGTACCACCTGCTCGCCGAGGTCATGCGCGAGAGCGGCCGCTCGGCGCTCGCGAAGTACGCGGCGCGCGGCAAGCAGTATCTGGTGCTGCTGCGGGCGGTCGAGGGCGGCATCGTGATGCAGCAGCTGCTGTACAACGACGAGGTGCGTGCCATCTCGGAGGTGCCCATGGCTGACGTTCCCGAGGTCAAAGACATCGAGCGTAAGCTCGCGCACCAGCTGGTCGATCAGATCTCGTCCGAGACCTTCAACCCGGCCGCCTACAAGGACGAGGTCAAGGAGCGCATCCTGGCCGACATCCAGAAGAAGGTCGACGGGCAGGAGATCGCCGTGCAGGAGGAGACCGAGACACCGGCGCAGATCATCGATCTGATGGAAGCGCTCAAGGCCAGTCTGGAAGCCGGCAAGTCCAGGGCCGGCGCCGGCGGCGAGACCGTGCGCAAGCCAGCGCGGCGAGTTGAGTCCGAGGTTGATGCGGGCGACGGCGAACCGGACATCGCAACGGTGGCGAAGGCGGCCGTGCGCAGGGTCGGCGGCAAGAAGCGCTAATCGGTCGCGACGCGCGGTTTTTTGCACCGCACGCGGAAGCCCGGTTGCGATATAAACGGGCGCACGCATGTACACCGCACGGGCCGTGACCACGGTTCTTGGTCTGTCCCCGGCTCGGCTGCGTTCGTACCTGAAGGCGGGGTTCGTGGCGCCGGCGCGCGGTGACGACGGGCAGCTGCAGTTCTCGTTTCAGGATCTGGTGCTGCTGCGCAAGGCCGAGGGCTTGGTCACGCAGCGGATCGCGCCGCGTCGAGTGCACTCGGCCCTGCGCAAGATGCGCGAGCAGATGCCCGACGACGTGCCCCTATCGCAGGTGCAGTTCACCGCCGAAGGGCGCGACGTCGTGGTCAGCGACGGCGCAACCCGCTGGCACCCGGTGTCCGGGCAGGTGCTGTTTGACTTCGAAATACCCGCGGCAGCGGACGCGCCGACAGCGGCGCTGCACGAGCTGCCGCGGCGGCCGCCACCCGTCGACGCCGCAGCAGCGCCGCTGCCCAAGCTGACGGCGCAGGAGTACTACGAGCGTGGCTGTGCCCTGGAGGAGGGCGCCCCCGGCGAGGCACAGCGCATGTACCGCGCGACCCTGGAGACGGATCCCGCTCATGCCGATGCTCAGGTCAACCTGGGCCGCTTGCTACACGAGTCAGGCGATCCGCACGCCGCGCTGGCCCACTACCGCGCGGCGCTGACCGTGCGACCGCGCGACGGCACCGCGGCGTTCAACCTGGGCGTGGCACTGGAGGATCTAGGGCGCACCGGTGAGGCCATCGAGTTCTACCAACGAGCGATCGGCATCGACGCCAACAACGCCGACGCCCACTACAACCTCGCGCGCCTGTTCGAGCGGAGCGGCAAACCCGAGTCAGCGGTACGTCACCTGATGGTGTACCGACAACTGACCAAGAAACGCTAGCGGGTGGGTCACGCCAGCTTCGCGTCCATCGTGATCTCGGTGTGAAGCAGACGCGAGATCGGACAGGTGGTCTTGGCGGCCTCGGCCGCTTTCATGAACGCATCGGCCGCGGCGCCGGGAACCTTGGCCACCACGTCGAGGTGAATCTTGGTCGTGGTCGGGCCTTTTTCGAGCATCTCGAGCGTCAGCGTGGCCTTGGTCTCGATGCTCTCGGGCGGAAGGCTGACCTTGCCAAGTTCGCCTGACAGCGCCATCGCGAAGCACGCGGCGTGCGCGGCGGCGATCAGCTCTTCGGGGTTGGTGCCGGGCGCGTCCTGGAACCGCTGCGAGAAGTTGTAGCTGACGTTGGTGATGACACCGCTCGCCACCGAGACCGTGCCGGTGCCGTCCTTGAGACCACCCTTCCAGACTGCGTTCGCCTTGCGGATCATGGAACCCTCCTCGGTTGGTATGAAGGCGCGACCATAGCACCGCGCGCGCGGGCGACTTACGTTCGTTGCCAAGCACCCAGACATCCCCTCCGACAGCATCGACCGCGATGTAGCGCTGGCAGTGCGTCCTGGGCATCAAGCAGCGTCGAACTGTGTGCCTGCTTCGCTCCAGAAAGACCGGGAACGACTCCGGGGCCTGCCCGATCTGGGTGATGGCAACCGCCAGCTCCTCATCGAACAGGTCGGGCGCCTTGTTCCGATGCCGCCGCCACCAATTCCTCCGAACTGCTAGTTGGGACTCGGCTTCCGCTGTGATCCGGACCTGCATCAAACCGAGCGAAGCCTGCGCAGCACGTCCTCGGCCGGGCTACCTTCGCCTCGAGCCATCTGCACGATGCCGCGGTCGATGGAAGCCTCGATCTCCGCGCGCTCTTCTGGCGACATCTCGTCCTCGTCGGCCAGAAGCAGGAGTTCGACGACGGTACCCTCCGGCAGTTCGGTGGGCTCGCTGACGACGAACTGGCCGTTGCTCACGCGCGCGTGGAGGATCGCCATGGAATCAACTATAGCGCAGCACAGGCTTGTCGATGGATACTCGCACCCGACCGGCGATGAGCGAGGAGCTGTCCGACGAGAAGCAGGAGGTGGATGCCCAGATCCGCCGCATGGAGGCCTTCTTCCGGGTCAACATCCCCATCGTCATTGGCGGCCTGCTGTTGGCGTCCGGCCTGAAGTTCTTCTTCAATCTGCAATTCCTGCTGGCGCTGGTTGGTGTGCTGTCCGTGGATCTGGTGTTGATCCTGTGGGCGCGCGGGCAGGCGCGACGACAGCGCATCGGCCGCGCCGTGGCGGCCATCTCGACCGGCCTGTGGATCTTCGTGCTGACCATGGCGTGGACGGTGCCGCCGGTCATGCCGGTGACCATCATGTTGACCATCCTGCCGATCCTGCTGGTGCTGCCGTTCGTGTCGGCGCGGCACCTGAAGCAAGTCATGATCGCCTCGACCCTGGTAGCGGTGGCGGTGGCCTTCATGTCACTTCATCGCAGCGAGGAGCTGGCGCCGATCCCGCGCGTGGTCATCGACATTGTTTTGCTAGTCGCGGTGCCGGTGGTGGTGGCGATCCTGTCCATTGTTGTGTGGCAGTACGGCCAGCGGCTCAACGACAGCATCCAGAAGCTGCGCTTTGCCAACCAGGCACTGCGCAGCACCGAGAAGAACCTGGAAGGCAGCGTTCGCGAACGCACCCGCGAGCTGCAGGGCGCACGCGATCAGGCGCTGGCGGGATCGCGCGCCAAGTCTGCCTTCCTGGCCAACATGAGCCACGAGCTGCGCACACCCCTGAATGCGATCCTGGGCTACAGCGAAATGCTGCAGGAGGAAGCCACCGAGGGCGGCCGGCCGGACTTCGTACCCGACTTGCAAAAGATTCACGGCGCCGGCAAGCACCTCTTGGCGCTGATCAACGACGTGCTTGACCTGTCGAAGATCGAGGCTGGCAAGATGACCCTGTCGGTCGAGGCCTTCAACGTCCCCGAGCTGGTCGACGAGGTCATCGCGGTGGCGCAGCCACTGGCCAGGCCAGGCGTCAAGCTGGCGGTCACCTGCACCGACCAGGTCGGCGAGGCCAGCGCGGATGTCACCAAGCTGCGGCAGGCGCTGTTCAATCTGCTGTCGAACGCGTGCAAGTTCACCGAGCAGGGCACCGTCACACTTGCCGTCTCGACGATGACCATCGGCGGCAAGCAGCAGCTCGCGTTCAAGGTGAACGACACCGGCATCGGCATGAGCAAGGAAGAACTCGGACGCATCTTCCAGCCGTTCCTCCAAGGCAACACCGCCACGCAAAAGAAGTACGGCGGCACTGGGCTCGGCCTCGCGCTGTCGCGACGGTTCTGTCAGATCATGGGTGGTGACATCACCGTGGCCAGCGAAGCCGGCAAAGGATCCACCTTCACCATCGTGCTGCCGACGGTGGTGGTGCCCATGACCGCCAGTATCATCTCGTCCATGCCGGTCGACTGGGAACGGCGGGTCAAGACCATGCCGCCGCCCGGACGCGTCGGCGGCAAGGTTCTGGTGGTGGATGACGACGCCCCCACGCGCGAGCTCATCCTGCGCTTCCTTGAAAAGGATGGCCACACCGTGCATCTGGCGGCGGACGGCGAGGAGGGCTTGCGGCTGGCCAAGCAGTTGCGGCCGGACGTGATCACGCTGGACGTGATGATGCCGCGCATGGATGGCTGGGGCATGCTGGCGGGCATGCGCGCGGATCCGACGCTTGTCGACATCCCGGTGATCCTGCTGACCGTGGTGGATCAGACTGAACAGGCCCTGGCCAGCGGTGCCACCGAGCTTCTGACCAAACCCATCAACCGCGAGCGTCTGTCCGCAGCGATTGGCAAGTACACCCAGCGCGGGATGCCGATGCCGGGCCGGGCGCCGGCATCGACGTCGGCGTCGGCGTCGGCGTCGGGACGCCCGGCGACGTCGCTTGCGCCCGGCATGTCGCCTCCGCTGAGCACGCCTTCGCCCACGCCACCGTCGAGCGAGCCGCCCCCGGCCAAGGGCTGACCTGTGCAGAGATCCCGGCCATGACCACTCCCGTGAAGATCTTGCTGGTCGAGGACAACGAGATGAACCGCGACATGCTGTCGCGGCGGTTGCAGAAGCGCGGCTTCGAGGTCGTCTTCGCCATCGACGGACGGCAGGGCGTCGCCATGGCGCGTACGGAGAATCCGGCGCTCATTCTGATGGACATGAGCCTGCCCGAGATCGACGGCTGGGAGGCGACGCGGCAGCTCAAGGCCGCCGAGGACACCAGACGGATCCCGATCATCGCGCTCACGGCACACGCCATGTCGGGTGACGAGGAGCGTGCCAAGGAAGCCGGTTGCGATGACTACGACACGAAGCCAGTCGAGCTTGCCCGCCTGTTGGCCAAGATGGACGCGCTGCTGGCGCGCAGCACGTAGGGGGGGTCAATGCACAGCCTAGATCGCCCGATGAGTATCACCGTGGTTCGCGCCCTAACCTGGTTGGTCGTCGTCGCGCTGGGTTTGTCCTGCAGCGCACCAAACCCAGCCTACCAAGCCGCCACGAAGGGCCCGACTGATGCCCCGTCCCTCGGCGAGGATTCGCCGGCAGGTGGCGGTGCCGGTGGGGCAGGCGCGCCCGACGCGGGCATCGACGCCATCGCGCCGGGCATCGACGCCGCCATCACGCCGGGCATCGACGCCGCCATCGCGCCGGTTGTCGACGCCGCCCCGCCGAACATGCCTCGCGACACGAGCACTGGCCCGATCGACGGGCCGCTCGTCGGCAGCGATGCCGTCCCGATCGACGCGACGGATGTTGTCGCGATGACGCCGCCCGATCTGTTGTGCGTCGACGTCTGCATCGACCCGTCGACGCTACGCTCGTGCTCCCGCGGCAATACCCCATGCAGCGTGGGTTGCTCGCAAACCGGAGGTGCGCACTGCCAGGTAATCGACCCGCCCGCCGGAGGCATCACCGCGTCCGATCTCGAAGCACCAGGTACCACCGCGATCACGATCGCTGCTTCGACAACCCTGCACAGTGACACCGGGCAAATCGACGGTGTGCGCGATGCTGGCGTCGGCGTGGTCAGTGGCATCGGCTTTCGCATCGGCGATGGCATCGGCGTGTTCACGTTCACAAACCTGGCCGTCGCGGCCAACGTCACCCTCACTCTGGTCGGCCCCAATGCGGTTGCACTGGTGTCGTCGTCGGACATCAGGATCGGAGGCATCATCGATGCGCGCGGTACCTGCATCGGGACGGCGGCGGGGCCTGGCGGTGGCGCCGGCGGAGCGGCGTTCATGCCGGGCACCGGACCAGGCGCCGGCACCGGTGGCAAGGGCAGCCACGACGATGCATCCGGTGGGTCCGGTGCCGGTTTCGGCGCGCCGGGCGGCAAAGGTGGCGCCAGCAGCGGCCAGCCGTCACCCTCGGGCGGCGGCACCTACCCACTGGTGCGGCTCAGGGGAGGATCCGGCGGGGGCGGCGGCGGCGGCCCGCTTGGTGGACCCGGCGGCGGCGGCGGCGGCGCCATCCAGCTCGCTGCGAAAGGCGGCGTGACGATCGCCGGCGGCGGTGGCATCAACGCCGGGGGCTGCGGCGGACGTGCCGCGCCCGATGACGGCGGCGGTGGCGGCGGATCGGGCGGCGCGATCGTCATCGAAGCGCCCATGATCGTGGTTGCCGCCAGAGGCGTGCTCGCGGTCAACGGCGGCGGTGGCGGTGGGTCTGATAGCGGTAGCCAGGACGGCGTATCGGGCCAGCTGGGCGAGGCGCGCAGCGCGGGCGGATCGGGAGCCAGTTTGGCTCCCGGCGGCAACGGCGGCGCCAGCATCACCCTGGCGGGGGATCCAGGGGGCAACGCCAAGAATGCCGGCGGTGGCGGCGCCGGCGTGGGGCGAATCTGGCTCAACAGCGCGACCGGGGCCGCGACCATCGAGGCAGGCGCCGTGCTGAGCCCTCGCCTCACTGACCCGGCGACCACGACGGTGCAGGGCAAGCTTGCGGTACGCTGAGCGAGCTACGAGCGGCGACCGCCCGACAGCAGCGTGCGCGTCGACACCGGACCCGGCGCACGCTCGTCGGCGGTGGCAGCCTCGTCGCCCGAGAACTCCATCGAGATGCTGACCTCCGCGGGCAGCGGCGGCGGCGCCGGCGGCGGAATGGTATGGGCCAGCTCGATGCGTTCCTCGGGCAGCGGGCCATCGGCCGGGATGACCGTCAGAACCCGCCTCAGCGCACGCGCGAACTCGGCAGCCGTGGGCCGCTCGTCGGGGTTCTTGCAAAGCGAGCTCAGCACCAGCGATTCCAGCAACGGCGGTACCGCGGGGTTGTGGTCGCGCAGCGGCGGCGGCGGCTGGTTGAGCTGCTTCTGCACCAGATCCTCCTTGTCGCGCGCGAGCGCAAACCAGGGATGCCGCCCGGTCAACATCTTGTACATGGTGACGCCCACGCTGTAGACGTCCGACCGACCGTCGTAGGACCTACCAAGCAATCGCTCGGGCGCCATGTACGCCGGGGTGCCGACCAGGCCGCCCTCCACGGTGATCTGCTCCATCGCCGGATCGCCAGCGATCTTCGCGATGCCGAAGTCGCACACCTTGACCACCTCGCCCAGTGGCCCACGGTGCAGAAAAATATTAGGCGGCTTGATGTCGCGGTGGATGATGCCGGCTTCGTGCGCGGTGGCCAGCACGTCGCACACCGGCACCATCAGCTCGGTGGCACGGCGGGGCGGGATGATCCGGTAAGCGTCGATCTCGTCAGCCAGCGAGCGCCCCTCGAGCAGTTCCATCACCAGATACGACACGCCCTCGGGTGACACGCCGAAGTCGTAGATCGTGGTGGCGCTCGCATGCACCACCCGGCACGCCGAGATGCCCTCGCGGCGAAAACGCGCGACCACGTGGCCCTTGCCCAGCACCGCCGCGCGCAGCACCTTGACCGCCACCGCCCGATCCAGATCCAGGTGGCGGCCACGAAATACCGTACCGAACGCACCCGAGCCGATGCTCTTGTCCAGCCGGTAGCGGCCCGCCAGCACGGTGCCCGGGGTCGGCTCGCCGGGCGCCAGCGCTGGTAGTGTGTCCTGCGACTGCAGCATCCGGCGCCGCGCGCGCAGCTCTTTTTCCAGGCGGGCGAGCAAAGCCGGAAAATCGATCGGCTTGGTGACGTAGTCGTTGGCTCCGGCGGAGATCGCCTCGACCACATCGTCGCTCTCGCTCTTGGCCGTCACCATGATGATGGGCAGCTCCGACTCTGAGTGCGTCCGCCGCACCTGCTTGAGCACGTCGATCCCCGACAGGCCCGGCATCATGACGTCGAGCAGTACCAGATCGATGCCGCCAGCGAATATCGCCGCCAACGCCGACTCGCCGTCAACCGCCTCGCGCACCGGGTAGCCCTTCTTGCGAAGGCGCCTGGCCAGGATGTCGCGGTTGTCCGCGATGTCATCCACGACCAGAAGCGTCTCAAGCTCACTCACGGCTGCCGCGGACGAGTATAAAACACCGGTGCCCGCACCAGCCGACGATTCGCTGACTCCGCTGATTTTGCACGCCACCTCGGCCGCCGACATGAAGCAGCTTGGTAATCGGCTGGGGGCGTGCCTGCGCCCGGGCGACGTGCTGGCACTCATCGGCCCGCTGGGCAGCGGCAAGACCACGTTCACCCAGGGGCTGGCGACTGGTCTCGGTGTGGCGCCGGATCGCCATGTGGCCAGCCCCACCTTCGCCCTGGTCAACGAGCATCCGGGCCGGGTGCCGCTGGTGCACGCGGACTTCTACCGCATCAACGAAGCGGCCGAGCTACGCGAGCTGGGGCTGGACGAGGCCTTCGAGCACGCCGCCGCCGCGATCGAGTGGGCCGATCGATTTCCCGGTGCGCTGCCCGACGACCACCTGCAGATCACCATCAAGACCGTGGCGATCGGCCGCGAGCTGACTCTGTGCGCGACCGGGCCGCGCGGCGCTGCGTTGATCGCGGCGTTGGCGGCTGGCTAGTCGGTACAAGAAGCGGGGCTTCCGTCGCTGGCCGGGCCATACTCGGCTTGTGGACTACCGCGACTACGCCAGCCGATTCATGCACCACCGCCGCATCGTCGAGGTGCGCGAGTTCGGACGGGTGGCCGAGGGCGGCGACGAGTACCCACTGCTGCACGCGCAAACCAAGGGCGCGCGGACGCTGCTCATCACCGCGGGCTTCCATGGTGACGAGACCGCGGGGCCGCTCACGCTGCTCGATCGGCTCGACGAGATCGTGGATCACGCGCGCGCGCGCGGTGTCGGGCTGGAGATCTTCCCATGCCTGAACCCGTCCGGATTCACCGACGGCACCCGCTACAACCGCAGCGGCGAGCGGCCCAACAACGATTTCCTGCGCTACGAGATCGACGCGGGCAAGTGGGCCGGCGAGTTGCAGCCCGGGCAATCCTTCTTGCGCCACGAGATTCACCGCGAGGGTCCCAAGGAAACCCGGGCCGTGCGTGCCGAACTGGAGGCGCTGGCGACGCCAGACGCCGCGCTCGACATCCACCAGGATCCTTGGCTTGGCGGCGAGCAGACCTACGCGTACACCTTCGGCGCATCCGATGCCTACCGGCCGCTGGTCGCGGCGTCCGGCAGCATCCTGTCGGTCGCGCGCGACACCGAGGTCGACGACAACGTGCACACCGATGCGGATGGGCTCGTCCGGCACCACGACGGCAGCATTACCGACTGGATGTTCCGCCGCAGCGTTCGCTTCACCGCCGCGCTGGAAACCACCACGACCTCGCCGCTCGACCACGCCCACCGGGTGAACCTGGCCTGGATCCTCGGCTTCATTGACCTCGCAGCCGGGGTGTAAGCTTCCGCGCCGTGACCCTCGATCGACACCGCTGCACGTGGGCGCACGAGCCGCCGATCATGACCGCGTATCACGATCAGGAATGGGGCGTACCGGTTCACGACGATCGCCACTGGTTCGAGAAGCTCATCCTCGATGGCGCGCAGGCTGGCCTGTCGTGGCTGACCATCTTGAAGAAACGCGAGGCCTACCGCGAAGCCATGGCTGGCTTCGACCCCGAGGCCGTCGCCCGCTTCGGAGCGCGCGAGCGAGCCCGTCTCATGAAGAACGCCGGCATCGTACGCAACCGGTTGAAGATCGAATCAGCGGTGAAAAATGCTCGCGCGTTTCTGGCCATCCAGAACGAGTTCGGCTCGTTCGACGGGTTCATCTGGCGCATCGTCAATGGACGACCACTGCAAGGCCGCCGGCGCCACATGAAAGACATCCCGGCCCGGACGCCCCTGTCGGACGCTTTGTCGAAGGACCTCAAGCAGCGGGGTATGACCTTCGTCGGCTCGACCATCGTCTACGCGTTCATGCAGGCCGCCGGGCTGGTCAACGACCATCTGGTCGCGTGCTTCCGTCACGCGCCAGTGGCACGGCTGCGCTAACGAACGGGTGATCGTTGTCGTCGGATCCCCGCCCGGGGCGAATCCTGGCCACCACCTGGCCACCCGTCAGCCCCCCGAGGCCCGAGGCCCCCGAGGCCGTCCCGCTGACCCTCGCTCAAACCTAGGGCGCGTGAGTTGCCTGTAGCTGGAAAACACGCACTTCGCCGTAGGACGTCGGGTCTTCGCCCTTGCTGGAATTCGACTGGGTGTAGACGCCTGCTTTGAAGTAACAACCAGAAACGTCGGCGTCGAGGATGACCTTGGCCGTGGCGAGATCGTTGTAGTAGACGCGGACCTGGGCCCGCGACGCCTCGATCCGCACCACGAACTTCGTACCCAAGATGTATCGGGGGTCCAGGTCAGGCGAAAGTTCGTTTCCCTTGTTTTCGACGAAGAGCCGGGTGCCCTCGAGCCTGACCATCACAAGATCGTCGCTGGCGTCGTGGATCTGTCCGGCGACCACGTGCGGTTTGACCACCAGGGTGTGCGTGATGGCCTGCGTGATGGTCAGGGTGTGTACACCAATACTCGTACTCCATCTGGCGTCGCTTTTCCCGCCGTCGGTCATCTCGCGCAGTTCGGACCGCGGGTATGAAGAGTTGGTGCTTCCGGATCCACCGGCCTCCGCGCGGAAATTCACGAAGCCGCGTGGGTCTAAGTAGAAGGTTGGCACCTTCGAGAACGTCGCCAGGGCCGGCTGCTTGATCTCGGTGGCGTCCGGAAGCGTGATCTTCCAGTTGGTCAGATCGAGAAAATCGGCTGGCCTTCCGGCAACCGGGTTGGGTGCGGCCACATCGCCGGGATTGGAGATCGCACGAGTGTCTGCCGGCGCGAGGTCGACCATCCGTACGCTATCTGCAGGAATCGTGGCATCCGCCGTGGCGCTGGCGCCTGCGTCAATCGGAGCGGTGTCCGGCGTGGGCGTTGGGGCAAACCCGGCGTCGGGGGCGCAGGAAGCCAGCGCGGTGAACAGGGTCAAAGTGGCTACGTTGCAAGCAACGCGTTTGCTGGACATGGAACCACCCAAGAGTGTACTGCCACGCCGCCCCGCGACCCGTGGCAAGAGCGCGAACCAGATCGCGGCACCCACCGCGCCCGCACCGACAGCCGCGACCACAGCCAGCAGCAGCATTCCCCCAGCAGCGCCCCCAGCATTCGCGGCCCCGCCGCCGCCCCGGCGTGACGCTGCTGCTTTTCCGACCCCGAGCGCGTTACTTCTTCCCGCTCCGCTGCTGTGCGCCCGCCCTGAGTCGAACAGGGAACCCCAGGCTTCGTAGGCCTGTGCTCTATCCAATTGAGCTACGGGCGCAGACTGCCGGTCACCACCGGGACCGCATGTATGCCGTGCCGCCTGGCACCAAGTCAAGGGATTGGCAGTCGAGTCCGGGGTAGAAACAGCCGCCCGACGTTCAACTCGACCTCTGGGAAGGGAGCGATTCGTGCGGCGGCGTGCTCGTCGAATGAGCCACCATCGACCCAGCGTCCGTGCTCAAGAACCAGCGCCTCCAGCGTGCGCGCGTCGGGATCGACCAGCCAGAAATATGCGACCCCGTGCTCAGCGTAGAGCCGCCTTTTCGTGACCCGATCGTGAGCGGCGTTGGATTCCGAAAGAATCTCGCAGGTCCAGTCGGGAACCACGTCGATGGGACGAACGTCGGGATCAGGCAAGCGGTCTCGGCGCCACCCTGACAGATCCGGCCGGACGACATCACCGCCGAGCCTGACGTCCACCTCGACGAAGATCCACCAGCCGCCGGGGCCTCCGAAACCGTCGTCGTCGTCGTATGGGCCGCCGAGAAACCGTCGCAGCGCGCCCTGACTCTTCGAGTGACGGGGCCGCGGGGCAGGCAGGCCGACGATCTCGCCGCGTATGATCTCGGCCCGCGCGTCGCCAGGCAATTCAAGCAGATCCTGGTACGTGGCAAGCTTGCGAGCCGACTGCACGCTGGGAGTATAGCCCGCGATTCCGGGCAGCAGGGCCACGGGACAAGCAGTGGCGCTAGGGGAAGATTCCGCGCTCGCCGTAGACCTTGGCGATGCGGCCGAGCGCCAGGCACATGGCGGCTGTGCGCCAGTCGCACTTGCGGGTGACCGCGAATTCGCTGACCGCGAGGTACGTGCGCTTCATGCGCTTGGCCAGCTTGTCCTCGACCTCTTCCAGCTCCCAGATCTCCGAGCGCTTGTTCTGCAGCCACTCGTAGTAGCTGACGCACACGCCGCCCGAGTTGGCCAGGATGTCGGGGATGAGATCGATGCCCTTGTCGGCGATGATGGACTCGGCGCGCGGCTCGGTCGGACCGTTGGCGCCCTCGACCACGACCTTGCAGCGCAGCGCCCGCGCCTCGGCCACCCCGATCTCAAGCTCAAGTGCTGCCGGGATGAACACGTCAACCTCGGTCGCGAAGAATTCTTCACGCGGGACGGCCGTGGTACCCGGGTAGCCCACCACGGTCCCGGCCTTCTGCACGTACTCGCTAAGCTTGAACGGGTTGATGCCCTCGGCGTTCTTGATGTAACCCTTCCAGTCGCCCACCGCGAGCATGGACGCGCCCGTGCGCGCGAGAATCTTGGCGGTGTTGGAGCCGACGTTGCCGAAGCCTTGCACCATGAAGGTCGCGCCGTTCAGGTCGAAGCGCCGGTCGTGTGCCCATTCGGTGATGCAGTGGACGATGCCCTGCCCGGTGGCTTGCTCGCGCCCGTACGAGCCACCGGCGGCAATGGTCTTGCCCGTGACCACGCCGCGGCTGGTGTGCTCGTTCATGGCCCCGGCGAAGCTCATGTATGTGTCCATCATCCAGACCATGATCTGCCCGTTGGTGCCGACGTCAGGCGCGGGGATGTCGTGCTCGGGGCCAATGTTCTTGCCAAGCGCGTGGGTGAAGCGCCGGGTGATGCGCTCGAGCTCGCCGGCCGAGAAATCACGCGGGTTGAACTTGATGCCGCCCTTGGCGCCGCCGAATGGGATCTCGTGTAGCGCGCACTTGTAGGTCATCCAGGCGCCCAGCGCCTTGATCTCGTCGAGGGTCACCTCTTCGTGATAGCGGATGCCGCCCTTGTACGGCCCGATGGTGTTGTTGTGCTGGACGCGGTAGCCCTTGAACAGCTTGTACTCGCCGCTATCGAGCATGACGGGAAAGTTCACGATGAGCTCATTCTGCGGCTGCGACAGGATCTGCCGCACCGCCGGCTGAAGGTTGCAGAAGTCGGCCGCCTTCTCGAACTGCTGCTGCGCCACCTGGTAGGGATTCGACTTGTTCAGCACCGACGGTGGCGAAGCGGGTTCGACCATGATTTGAGGGTACCATAGCGCGCCCATGGTCAAAGATTTGCGACTAGGCGGGCGAGCGCGCGCGCTGTGCATCGAGCTTTACGGCGAGGCCTCGTCCGAGTGGGCTTTCACGACCGACCTGCTGGCCGCAGCGTTTCGCAAGCACCGCGAACTATCCAGCAGCGATCGCCGCCGCGCATCCGAGACCGTGTACGGCCTGGTACGCAGTCACCGTCGCCAGGGCGCCATCATCTCCGAATGGCTTGGGCGGGGACGCACGTCGGTTGCCATACCTTCGCCAACCGCGGCGCTGGAACTTCACCTGATCGTGTTCGAGCTGCGCCAGGGACTCCCGCCCGAGGCGGTCAAGGCCGACGTGAAGCGCCTGCTCGGTGTCGACATCGATCTGACGCCCGTGCTCGCAGAAGACGCCGGCCTGCATGGGACCACCGGTCTGGATCGCGAGGCGACGCGGCTGTCGTACCCGACCTGGCTTTACCAGCGTTTCGTCAACGATCTGGGCGAGGACACAGCGCGCGCCCTGTGTGAGTCGATGAACCGACGGGCGCCCCTGACGGTGCACGTGAACACCGCACGCGTCACGCGCGACGATCTCATCGCGCGCCTGGCCGACGAGCAGGTGGTGGCGCGACCGACGGAGCTGGGACCTGCGGGCCTGACTTTCGCGACCCGGGTCAACGCCTTCGCGCTGCCAGCGTTTCGTGACGGCCTGTTCGAGGTCATGGACGAAGGCAGCCAGCTATGTGCACTGGCGGTGGCCCCACCACCGGGTGGCCGGGTGGTCGACGCGTGCGCGGGTGCCGGCGGCAAGACGCTGGCGATCGGGGCCGATATGGCTGGCAAGGGCCGCATCCTGGCGCTCGACACCGGCGGCAAGAAGCTGGAGGAACTGCGCCGCCGTGCGCGCCGCGCCGGTCTCAACAACGTGGTCGCGCGCGAGGTGCACGGCGTCGTGCTGCCCGACGAGGCCCGCCTGGCATCGTGGGATCGCGTGCTGGTCGATGCGCCGTGCTCGGGCCTCGGCACCTTGCGCCGCAACCCCGAGGCGCGCTGGCGCCTGACCGAGAAGGTCGTCGATAGCTTTCCGGCGCGCCAGCTTGCGCTGCTGGTGACCTACGCTCCGCTGTGCGCGGTGGGCGGCCGCCTGATCTATGCGACGTGCACCGTGCTGGCGGACGAGAACCAACGAGTCGTCGGGCGGTTTCTGGCCGAGCGTCCCGACTTCGAGCAGGTGCCGCTCAAGGAGATCTGGGGCCGCGAGCGGGCGACCCGGATGGGTGATGGCGTGACGTTGCAGCTTTACCCCCACGTCCACGACACCGACGGTTTCTTCGCCGCGATCCTGCGCCGCGTGCGCTAGCGCTCGCCCGGGCCGGGCTGGGCGACGTCACAACACACGCAAGAGCCAGCACTTGAGGTGGGCGGTCTCGGGCACCCCAGCCAGTTCGGGATGGTCCTGGCCCGCCCCGCGCCGAGCCAGGATCTGGACCATGCGACCACTGTCCGCCGCCGCCGCGGCCACCACCTCGTCGAAACCGGCGCGCGCCATGCGGCCCGAACACGAGCACGCCACGCACAGGCCGCCTGCTTCCGTGATGCGCAGACCGCGCAGGATGATCTCCTTGTAAGCGCGTTCCGCAGCGTCGGTGCCGGTGCGCGCGCCACCGCGCTTGGCGAACGCGGGCGGATCGAGCACCACGACATCGAAACGTTCGCCCGCGGATTCAAGTTCGCGCAGCAGATCGAACGCGTTGGCCTGTCGGACCTCAAGGTTGGCTAGCTGGTTGCGGGCCGCGTTCGCCGTGGCCCGAGCCACCGCCGCCGCATCCTCGTCGGTGGCCAGCACCTGCCCGCCCAGGCGCGCCAGCGGCAACGCGAAGCCGCCGTGGTACGTGAACGCGTCCAGACAGCGTCCGCCACGCGGCGCCAGCGCGGCGACGGTGGCGTGGTTGTCGGCCTGATCGAGGAAACCGCCGGTCTTGCCGTCGACCAGCAGGTCGGCCTCGAACGCGTTCTCACCCAGGTGGTAGACAACGCGGGTTGCGCCCTGCCCGGCCTCTATGCGCGCTACCCGCGGCAGCCCCTCGAAGTCGCGGGTCGATCCGTCGTCGCGCGCGATCACGATGCGCGCGTCCAACCGGCGCAGCAGCAAATCGGCGATGCGAACGCGCGCGGCGTCCATGGCCACCGATGTCGTCTGCATCACCGCAGCGTCGGCGTACACGTCGATGAACAGTCCGGGCAGCGCGTCCGCCTCGCCGTGAACCAGACGGTATGCGTCCCGCCGGCGTGCCATGCCACCTCGCCGGGCGGCGGCGGCGCCCAGGCGCGCAGCGACGATCTCGACCAGATCGGGAAGCTCGCGCGGCGCCTGGGCCGATCGGTCGAACATGCGCAGCGCCAGCTTCGCCTGCACGGCCCAGCTCGCGATGCCAAGCGCGCGTCCCCGCGCGTCCACCACGGCAACCAGCGCCGGCCCGCCCGTGCCGGCGTCGGTCTCGGGCCCGCGCTCGATGTCCTGGCGAAACACCCACGGATGCCCCGCCAGGATGCGCGCGCGCCCGCGCGAGTTGACAACAGCGACGGGCAACGCCACTCCAGGTCCTAGAACTGGAACTCGGCGCCAGCGCCCAGATCCAGGGTTTGCGACCAGCGCGCCTCGCCGCTCACCTGCCGGCCGGCGCGCCCAACCAGGAACGCCGCTTCCAACCCGAGTCCCAGCCAATCGTAGAGAAAGTACCGGGCGCCAATCGCGGCTCGCAGCGCTGGACCTGCGGCGCGGGCGCCCTGATCGGGGAAGCTGTACAAGACCCCCGCCGCCAGCGTCCCGTACGGCACGACCGGCAGGCTCATCCGCAGCTTTCCCGTCACGCCCGCCAGGACCTCGGCCGCATCGCCCGGCGCCGCGCCGCACGTGCTTGGACCAGACTTGCAGCTGCCTGACAGGTAGCCCATGCGCAGATCGAACCAGAGGCTGCCGCCTACCCGGTAGCCATAGTCAAGCACCGCGCGAACGCCCGATGGCGAATCGCTGCCCGCCGCCAGACCATAGCCGCCGACAATCGCCAGCGCGTTGTCTTTGAGGAATGGATGCGGACCGCGCAGGAACTCGTCAGCGCGCGCGGTACCGGCGGTCGCCATCAACAACAAAGCCGCGGCGGCGACCCGGCAGTTCATGGCGAAAACCGCACTGACGATCCTCGAGGCGCGCACCGTCGCGGGAGAATACTCTCCTGCCGTGAAAGCTCCAGAAATGGCACAATCGCGCGCGATGCACCGCCGTGCCGTCATCGTCACCGGCCTGTGCGCCGCCCTGGCGCTGGGCCCGGGTTGTGCGCGTCCCTACGCGGGGCCCAAGACCCTGGCCGCGATCGGAGCCGGTCTCCTCATCGCCGGTGCGACCGCATGGGCGGTGGGCGATCGGACCTCACGCAACGGCCTTCTGATCCCGGGCGTCGTCGCGGCTTCGCTGGGTGCCGCCACCGTGATCACAGCCGGCGGTTGGCTGGCGGGATCGATCGCCTGCGACGCAGATCCGGACTGTCCCGACGGTGAAGCGTGCCGCGAAATCCCGGCGCCTCCCGGTGGCATTCCCTACAAGCAGTGCATGCACCGCGAATGAGGCGCACGCCCACGGGCCCCGGTCCCGACCCGCGACGTCCGCTCGGCGTCAGCTCGCCGGCACGATCATGGGCACGCTTGCATCCGGCACGCGGTGAGGGCGACGCCGCCGATGCTCGCTGGGCAGCAATTGTTCGCGGTCACGGGGCATTCCGCCTTCACGCGGCAGGTGGGGGAGAAGCCCCTGCTGAGGCAATCCTTCGCCTTCGCACATTGAGTGCGATAGCCGGGAATACCATCCGCAGGGAACGCGCAACAGATTTCGCCATCGCCGGTGTCGCAGTCCTCGGGTCCGTCGCAGCGTCGGGTAGTGCCGTCGCAGTTGGCGTTTTGCGGGAAGCAGTGTGGGCCGGTCGCCTGAGTCTGGCAACAAAACGCGGTGGCGAGGCTGCACATGTTCGCGGGACCGCACTGGACCATTCCCGGCGTGGGCTGGGGCGGCGGCGCGTCCATCGGGCGCGTGTCGGGCACACCCGCGTCCATCACCGAGCCGCCGGTTCCCGTGGTGCCACCACCCGCTGCCCCCGCCTTGCCGCCACCACCGCCGTTACCAGTCGAGCCCGCGGTGCCGCTCGACGATCCACCTGAGCCACCTGAGCCACCTGAGCTCCCTACGCCACCCGCGCCACGCCCACCGGCCATGCCACTTGCGCCAGCACCGCTCATGCCCATGCCGCCGCCACCGCTCGACCCAGCCATACCCGTCATGCCCAGAGAACCGCCCCGGCCGCTTCCGGAATTGCCAGCGCCGGAGTTCCCGCCTCCCGGCCCGCCGCCGCCATTCGCGCTCGCGCCGGCACCAGCCGCACCCAGATCATTGCTGCCCCCTTCGCCGCCCGGCTCGGCCAGGCCGCCGCCCTGCACATTACAGCCAAGACCAGCAACCACCACCGAGACCAGAGCGAACCAAGTAAGCCGCGGAAGCATCATTGATAACTCCTAAGACTCGCCGTGAGCCCACGTTGATCGTACCCCTTGGTTGGTGTGCCGTGGATCAATTTCCACCGCGATTCACACCGAGCTGAGTGTGCGGGCGTGTGGGGCGCGGTAACCAAGCGCAACGCGCACAACGCCGATCAGTTGTTGGGCTTGGTGGGAGCGTCGTCCGAGTAGGCCGGCTCGCCAGCGTCGGTCGACGCAGGTGGCGCAGTCTCGATCTGCGGGGACACCGGGGCCGGCGCCGGCCCAGGCTGCCCGCGCTGCGACAGCGGCACGAACGGCAGAGTGGCGTGCCTGCTGGTCTTCTTCTTGGTCAACAGAACCGGCGCCGGGCCCGATGGCTCGGCAGGCCGCGTCGATTTCGGCGCCCCGAGAACCACCTGGGGCGCGGACACCTCCAGCGGTGTTGATGCTGACGGCGGTGTCGTCTGCTGCTTGCGCCTGGTCAGCGGCACAGCAGATGGGCGGCGCAGCGCCTCGACGCCCACGCCGGGCGGCATGACGTGTTCGGTGCGACGAAAGCGCACGCTGCCGTAGCAGCGCTGCAGATCCCAGTGCAGTTCCTCCATGTTCGGGTAACGCGCGTCGGGGTTCTTCTCCAGCGCGCGCATGATCACCCGCTCGGCCTCGGGCGTGATCTCGACCGCGGGGTTGCGTTGTGACGGCGGCGTGAGCGGCTCGTTGACCTGCTTGAGCATGATGTCGATCGCCGAGTCGCCATCGAACGGCACCACCCCGGTCAGCATCTCGTAGAAGATCGCGCCGACCGCGTAGACGTCGGAACGCCCATCCGCAATACCGACCCGCGCGGTCTCGGGCGCCATGTACGCGGGGGTGCCGACAACGACCCCGCTCTGGCGCGCGCCGACGCGGGGATCGAAGAACTTCGCCGCACCGAAATCCAGGATGGTGACGTGATCGAATTCGCCCTCGGCCTCGACCATGTCCGGGGCGCCGTCGTGGTCGGCAACACTGCGGATGATCTCGCGCCGTCCTGGCCGCCGCTGCATCATGATGTTCTCGGGCTTCATGTCGCGGTGGATGATGCCCTTGGCGTGGGCGGCGCCCAGCGCGCGCGTCACCTGGCTCAAGATGACGACCGATCGGAAAAGTTCCAGGATGCCCTCGGCCCGCAACACCCGATCGAGCGGCGAGCCGTCGACGTGGGCCATGACCAGGAATATGGTGCCGTCGGGCGCCTCGCCAAAATCGGTCACGCCGACGATGTTGGGATGCTCGATCACGCTGGCGGCGCGGGCTTCGTGCAGGAAGCGCTCACGCGCGTCGGGCTGATCGAAGTGGTACGAGTGCATGACCTTGATGGCGAAGCGCTTCTGTATGTAGATGTGCTCGCCCAGGTAAACCACGCCCATACCCCCGCGGCCGATGATGTCGCGCAGGAGGTAGTTCCCCAGCCGGGTGCCCAAGCGCGCTTCGGGATCGTTGGCCATCTCGTTCCCGCCGCGATCGTCGCACGGGGCAGGCCGGCCTACAACGGGTCCCGTTCATCATTTGTTTCGAGGGGCCGCTATTGACAGGGGCGGACGCGGCCAGGATTCTCCGCGCATGCGTCCCGACGGTCGCCGCGTCGATCAGCTTCGTCCAGTCATCATCACTCCCGACTACAACCGCTATGCCGAGGGCTCGGTGCTGGTCGAATTTGGCGAGACCAAGGTCATCTGCACCGCCAGCGTCGACAACAAGTTGCCGCCGTTTCTCGAAGGCAAAGGCTCGGGCTGGGTCACCGGCGAGTACGCCATGCTGCCGCGAGCGACGCACACCCGATCGGGCCGCAACCCGGGCGGGCGTGGGCAGGAGATCCAGCGCCTGATCGGCCGCGCGTTGCGAGCGTCGGTCGACATGAAGAAGCTGGGGCCACGTCAGATCACGGTCGACTGCGACGTCATCCAGGCCGACGGCGGCACGCGCACGGCGTCGATCACCGGGGGCTGGGTGGCGCTGGCCATCGCGATCCGCAAGCTCATCAAGAAGGGCGACTCGGGCGCCGCGACGATGCGCTCGAAGATCGCCGCCGTGTCGACCGGCATCGTGAAGGGCGAAGCGCGGCTGGATCTGGCGTACGAGGAAGATTCCGCCGCCGACACCGACTTCAACTTCGTGGTCACCGACGGCGGCAAATTCGTGGAAATCCAGGGCAGCGCCGAAGCCGAGCCGTTCTCGGCCGAGGATTACGGTCAGCTGGTGGCGCTGGCGCAGGCAGGCGCCCAGCAACTGTTCGCCGTGCAGCAGGAAGCGCTCGATCGCGCCAAGCCGTAGCCACCTGGCCACGCCGCATGAAGGTCGTTCTCGCCAGCCGCAACCGGCACAAGGTACGCGAGATCGGCGTTCTGCTCGCCGAGGCCGGCCTGGAGCTTGTCGGCATCGACGAGCTCGCGCCGACCGCCGAGCTTCACGAAGACGAGCCCACGTTCGAGGCCAACGCACTGGCCAAAGCGCGCCAGGCAGCCGCAGCGACCGGTCTGCCGGCAGTGGCCGACGACTCGGGGCTGGAAGTCGACGCGCTGGCGGGCGCACCCGGCGTGCGTTCGGCCCGCTGGGCGGGCGAGCCGTGCGACGATCAGCGCAACAACGACAAGCTTGTCGCCGAGCTGCGCGCGGTGCCGCCGGCGCGCCGGACCGCCCGCTACCGCTGCGCCGCCGCCTTCGTCGACCCGGCCCGCGGCGTCGAACTGGTGGGCCTCGGCTCGTGCGAGGGCTGCGTGCTGAACGAGCCACGTGGGGTCGGCGGCTTCGGCTACGATCCGCTGTTCTTCATCGAATCGCTGGGACGGACCATGGCCGAGATCTCGCTTAGCGAAAAAAACACCCTGTCACACCGGGCCACCGCGTTCCGGACGCTGGCGGCGGCGCTGGCGAAGGTTGCGCGCTAGGCCCTCGCGGCGCGGAGAAAATATTGTAGTATCCGAACTTCCGTCGGCGACCGCGCCGGAGGACACCGGGGTGTAGCGCAGTTGGTAGCGCGCCTGCTTTGGGAGCAGGATGTCGCAGGTTCGAATCCTGTCACCCCGACCACGGTAAGTGCCTGATCCAAAGGGCTCTTTGCTTCACCATCGGAGGGGCCTGAATCGCTGACCGCCTGCGTCTGAAGTACCGGTGAAGTAAATCCGTTGGACTTCGGCCGGAACGACAGCCGATCGATCTCGGTGCGCAGGTACCCGGGCGCGAGGTGCCCGTAGACGTCCATCGTCACCCGGATGTCCGAGTGCCGCAGAATGCGCTGAACCGCGGCCGGGTTCGCCCCGAACATCATCAACAGCGACGCCGTGGTGTGGCGGGTGTCGTGGAATCGGAACGGGAGCACCTTCCCGACCGGCCACAGCTTCATGTTGCACTTGGGGCATCGGCGCTGCTCGCCATCAGCGCTCTCCTCCGAGTGCCCGCAGCCCCTCCTCCGGCACTTGTGCAAATAGCCGGTCACGATCTGAGCCTTTCGAAGTGCGGTCCTGAGGATGGAGACGAGGTCGACGTTCTCGGGATGCTGGCTACCGTCCGGCCGCGGGAAGAGCCAATCGCTTGGAGACGTGTCGAGCGCGACGCGCAGGTAGGGGCGCAGCTCATCCGCGATGGGGATACCGTCCTCGTGGCCGCCCTTGGTGATGTTGGCCCCGTTCGAGCGACGGACGAACAGCAACCCCGCGTTGAGATCGACATCGCTCTTCTTGAGAGCGACGATCTCGCCCTTGCGAAGGCCCCCATAGATTCCGACCGCGAAGGCGCCCCGCCAACGCTCTGGGACACCGTCGAGGATGAGCGGCACCCATTCCGGCTGCAGAAAGAGGGGCTTACGCTTGGCCACTTTCCGCTTCTTCACCTCGCGCGTGACTGGATTCGGACCGTGAAACCGCTCCGAGGTGCGCGCGGCGTTGATAGCGCGTCGGATGTACGCCCGAAGGTGGTTGACGCTGGACGCGCTGATCTCGCCCTCCTTCTCCGCCAGGAAGTCATCCACCTTCCCCGGTGTGACTTCTGCCGGTGGCAGCTTCGCCAAGGGCGCGCCGAGGAGGTGCCGGCGCACGGTGCCGGCGCAGCGGCTATAGGAGCGAGTCTTGCGCAGACGTGCATCCATCCACCACTCGATGAGATCGCCGAAGGTCGCATCAAGATTCTCGACTGGAGCGGTTTCGAGGCCCCTCCGGATTCGGTCCTCACGGAGCTGAAGCTCGGCATTGAGCCGCCGCGCCTCGGTCTTCGTGCTGGCCTGCAGGACGAGATACCGCCAGCGGCCCTGGCGATCCTTGAAAGCGCTGTACCACTTGTCTGCTTTGACGAACGGTTCGGCCATGGCGATCTCCGATCAGCGTACGCTACTTCCGTGCTTTGACGACCCGAACGACTGGAATCTTTCCGGGCAACCACTCGCCTCGCGAGAACGCTCGGATAGCCTCCGATTCGAACCGCAAGAGCGAGCTACCCGGCAGGCGGATGACTGGAATCAGGCCTGCTTCAGCCTTCTGATACACCCACGATCGACTGACTTGGAGAAAGGTCGCAACGGCGTTCGTGTCCCACAGGCAATCGCGGTCCGTGCGAGGCGGCGCCGGCGCCGCTGCACGTGGGTCGTTGCGCGTGCACGGGTCGTCCTGCACGTGCGAGGCCTGCGGTCGCCTCGTTCGCACGAAGGGAAGCGTGATGTCGTCATCGTGGTCGCGGTCGTCGAGTTGCTGCGGCTCGGCCATGGGCGAGTCTCCTTCGTCGGCTGTGGGTCGCGTTGTCCCGCTATGGGAAACGAAAAAAGCGTTCCCGCTCCCCTTGTCGGCTACCCATTGCGAGAAGTTGCTCGAAGGTCGAACTCTCATCGTCCGCGGCCGAGACCCGGGAAGGGTCGCATGTCTCGGTCCATTTCTTCCCTCACCTGAGCCCGACCCTCGAGCGTGAGCAGCCGGTCGCGATCTTTCTCCATCCTGGACAGGCCCCGCTCGCCCGAAACCCCGAACGCGTGGTCTACGGTCCGTTTCGCGTACTCGTCCCAATCGCGCGCTTCATTGGGCCGCAGTTTCGGGGCTCCCTCGCGGATCGCGCGGTCGACCTGCTTCCTTCCGTACCCGGTGACCCGGAGCCGTACGGCCACGACGGCGTCCACGCGGGACAGGTCGGCCCGGCCGCGCTGGCGGCATAACTCCTCGAAGTGCCGGGCGTAGGCCTCGCCAACGTCGCGGACGGGCTTCCGCCGTTCCGCCGTGACTTCGGGCGCACGCGGTCGATCCCGAGCGCGTACGGGGGGCTGTCTTGTGTGCCCGGCGAGGCGGCGGTGGTGGTCCTGGCGCCGCTCCTTCTCGCCGGCGATGGCCTGCTGCAGCTCCGGGTTGGCGATGCGCAGGCCGTGCTCAGCGGCCAGCGCCACGCACTGGCGCTTGTAATCGTCGGACCCGAACACTGTGAAGGTCCCCCACTTCTGGGCCGAGAGCTGCAGGGCGCCGAGGACGCTGTCCCGGGTCAGGTCGTGGATCAGGATCTGTCGACCGCGATCAACGAACGCGGGCCCGCCACGCGCGCCGATGCGGCTGTACAGCACCTCCCACCCGCGCGCCTCCGCCTCGAACGCCCGGATGTCGCGAGGCCGGGCAGGATCGTCGCGGTCGCCCATGATGCCGGCCTGCTTGCGGTCCCGGAAGCGCCAGCGCTCGGCGAGCTCCGGGCTGTGGTGGCGCGTCCACTCCTCGAACAATGGCCAGCTCGGGAAGCGCTCCCGGCACGTCGCGCGTTCCAGCTGCTGGCGATCCCTCATGGCGGCCTTCTCCTTGGCCTGCCTGGCCGCGAGCACGCTCCTGAGCGCGTTGAGGACCATCCCCTTGCCACGCCAGTCGCCGCCGAGGATCTGGTGACGCTCCTGGCGATGCGCTCTGGCCACGCGTCCCCGCTCGTCCCGCTGTCGCTGGCCGAGCCGCTCGTGCTCCAGCTTCTTCGCGGCGTAGTGGTCCTGCCTGCCCGAGATGTACTCGCCCCACCTCGGGCTGGCGGGCGCGACCGGCTCGGGCATGCGCGGCCGTACCAGCGGGTGCTCGATCTGTGGCTTGAAGTCCCCGAGGCGCTTCTCAAGGGCGGACATGCTGCAATCGCGGCCGGCGGTCGAGGGCTTCACGGCGGTCTCGCCGACCCACAGGAGAGCGCCGCTGCTCTTCCTCTCGAATCGCATACCCCGCTCGGCGAGCAGCTCGTGCAGCTCCCGCCAGCTCCGCGCCCGGCGCATCAGATCGGCGCCCTCTTCGATGACCGTTCGCTGTGCCGACTTCTGGCCAGTGAGATTCTCGAAATCACGGGCCGCGGTGGTCGGCTCCCGCTGCACCGGGACGCCCTGGTCGGCCCTGACGAGTTGCTCATCGCGCACCTGGTACCGGCCGCCACGCTCGCGCTGCCAGCCCTGCTCGTGCTCGATCCGGGCGATCGCACGGTGA
>JANPCZ010000141.1:0-63888 GCA_031431215.1 Myxococcales bacterium | reverse complement strand
CTGCCACGAATAGAACGCGCCCGATTTCTCGATGATGCCGGCGGCCGAGCCGAGATCGACAAGCTCGCCAGCGGCGTTGATGCCGGCGCCGTAGACGATCTCGAACTCACACTCGCGGAATGGCGGCGCCATCTTGTTCTTCACCACCTTGACCCGGGTCTTGTTACCGATGACCGCCTCGCCCTCCTTGATCTGGCCGATCTTGCGAATGTCGAGCCGTACGCTGGCGTAAAACTTCAGTGCGTTGCCGCCGGTGGTGGTCTCGGGGTTGCCGTACACCACGCCGATCTTCTGGCGTAGCTGGTTGATGAAGATGCACGCTGTCTGGTTCCGCGCCGTGGCCGCGGTCAGCTTGCGCAGCGCCTGGCTCATCAGCCGCGCCTGCAAGCCCATGTGCGCATCACCCATCTCGCCCTCGATCTCGGCCCGCGGCACCAGTGCGGCGACCGAGTCGATGACGATCAGGTCGACCACGCCGGTGGCCACCAGCTTGTCGGCGATCTCCAGCGCCTGCTCGCCGCAGTCGGGCTGCGACACCAGCAGTTCCTCGACCTTGACACCCAGCTTGCGCGCGTAACCGATGTCGAGCGCGTGCTCGGCGTCGATGAACGCGCACACACCACCTGCCTTCTGTGCCTGGGCGATGACGTGCAAGGTGAGCGTGGTCTTGCCCGACGACTCAGGCCCATAGATCTCGGTCACCCGCCCACGCGGCAACCCGCCGACGCCCAGGGCCAGATCGAGACCGACCGATCCGGTCGGAATGACCGAGACCTCGGGCATCTCGCCACCCCCGAGCGACATGATGGCACCCTTGCCGAACTGCTTCTCGATCGCCGCTACCGCTGCTTGCACTGATTTCATCTTCTCTTTGAACGTGGACATGGCTGTTCTCCTCTTCAGTTGGTTTTCGGGACACTTCGTGACGGAAATCCTGGTACCCGGCTTCAGTTGTTGTCGCGATCGAGCACGCGGTACTGCAGCGCCTCGGCAAGGTGGGGCGAGCGCACGGCATCGCTGCCGTCGAGATCGGCGATGGTGCGGGCCAGGCGTCGTACCCGGTCGAGCGCGCGGGCCGACAGGGCCAGGCGCTCGACCGCGCGCTCGAGAATGCGGTGGCCGTCGCTGTCGATCCGGGCGGCAAGGCCAAGCTCGCGCTGATCGAGCCGGGCGTTGTTGCGCGGGCCGCGCATCCGCTGACGCTCGCGCGCCGCCTCGACCCGCGCCCGCACCGTTGCGCTCGACTCGCCCGGCCCCGACAGCGCCAGTTCCTTGTAGGGCACCGCGGGAACCTCGACGTGCATGTCGATACGGTCGATAAGCGGCCCCGAAAGCTTGGCTCGGTAGTTGTTGATGCCGACCTGCGAGCAGATGCAGGTGCGCAGCGGGTTGCCCTGGTGGCCACACGGACACGGGTTGGTGGCGGCGACCAGCATGAAGTCGGCCGGGAACGTCACCGTCCGCCGCGCCCGCACCAGCGCTATGGCGCGCTCTTCCAGCGGCTGCCGGAGGGCCTCCAGGACCGGTCGTCCGAACTCGAGCAGCTCGTCGAGAAACAGCACGCCGTGGTGAGCAAGCGAGATCTCGCCCGGCCGCACCGCTGGCCCGCCACCCACCAGCCCCGCGACCGTGACCGTGTGGTGGGGCGCGCGGAACGGGCGGTTTGCCACCAGCGATCGCCCGCCCAGCATCCCGGCCACCGAGTACACCATGGTGGTCGCCAGCGCCTCGTCGAAGTCGAGCGTCGGTAGAATGCCGGGCAGCCGACGCGCCAACATGGTCTTGCCGGAGCCTGGTGGTCCGACGAACAACAAATTGTGCCCACCCGCCGCCGCGATCTCGAGCGCCCGCCGCGCCACCGCCTGACCGCGGATGTCGGCCAGATCCGCCACGCCCGCGTCGTGCGCCGCGAGCCGTGGTGGCGCCGGTGCCGGCTGCGCCATCACTGCGTCGCTACCACCTTGCAGCAGGGCCAGCAGCTCGTCGAGACGGCCAACTCCGATCACACGCGTGCCGCCGGCCACCGCCGCCTCGGATGCGTTCGCCCGCGGTACGAAGAAGCGCGCGATGCCCCGGCTCTTGGCCCACGCCGCCATGGGCAGCACGCCTTTGACCGGCCGCACGCTCCCGTCGAGGGCCAGCTCGCCGACGAACAGCGCGTCTTTCGCACAGCCCTCGGGCAGCGCACCCGATGCCGACAGGATGCCGACGGCGATGGGCAGATCGAACGCGGCGCCGTCCTTGCGCAGATCCGCCGGTGCCAGGTTGACCGTGATTCGCCGTGGCGGCAGCTTGTGCCCGCTGTTCTCCAGCGCGCCACGGATGCGGACCCGCCCCTCTTTCACGCCCGCGTCGGGCAAGCCGACGATGTGGCAGCCTGGCAGCCCAGCCGCCACGTCGACCTCAACGTCAATGGGCGCGGCTTCGATGCCCAGGACCGTGGCCGACGAGACATGAGCGAGCATGGCCGAGCAGCACAGCCAGAACGGTGCCAGCCCGTACCCGCGCCGCTCCGTCCAGCGCCTATGCTGGTACCGTCCGGCCCCCGGTCAACGTCCGGGAACCCGACCGCCCCCGACCGAAACGCGTCGCGCCTAGTCCTTGGTGACGATCGCCAGGGTGCGCGCCCCGGCGCCGCGCACCAGATCCATGGCGCGAATCACGTCGCCGTACATGGCGTCGTCCTCGATCTTGAAGAACACCACCTTCTGGCGGTCGTGCTTCAACCTGTCGGCGACCTTGTCAGCGAGGGCATCGAACGCCACCGGCTCGGTGCTCACGGCCAGCTCGCCCTTGGCGGTCATCTCCACCACGATGGGCTCGGTGCCCGGCGGCGGCGGCGGCGCGTTGACGTCAGCCTTGCGGGGCACATTGGCGGTCATGTGCTTCAGCATGGTCGGTGTCAACACCATGAAGATGATCAAGAGCACGAGCACCACGTCGATGAGCGGCGTGACGTTGATGTCCGCCCGTGCGCCCTTGTTACTGCCTCCTACGTCCATGGACATGGTGGTGCAGTCCTCAGTTCGGGGCCTGCGCGCCCGGTTTGATTTCTTCGGTGCCCAGGGTGACGTCGTCGAAGCCGGTCTTGTGGATGGCCTCCATCACTTCGCGCACGATCCCGTAGCTCGTACGCGTGTCGGCCTTCACGTAGACAGTCTTGTCGGGAAACCGCCGCTTCTCGTCCTCGATTAACCGCGGCAACTCCTTGACCGTCACCTTGGTGGACGTGATGTAGACATCCTTGTCCTTGGTGACCGACACGATGATGTCTTTGCCGTTGTCAGGCTTGCGCCCGTGATTCACGGTGCGTGGCAGGTCCACCTGTACGCCGCGCACGATCATGGGCGTGACCACCATGAAGATGATCAGCAACACCAGCACCACGTCGACCAGCGGCGTGACGTTGATGTCCGCCACCAGCTTGCCCTTCACGCGCTTCTTGGTCGTGCGCAGAGCCAGGCGAGCCTGGTGGAGCTTGAAGTGCGTTGCGTTCACGACGTGCTCTTACCAGCGTGCGGCCGGCTGCTGCCCGGTCGGCGCGCGCCCCGCGGGCGGTGCGCCGCCGCCCTGGCCCATGGCCCGGCCCTCGCGCATCATGCTGTCCAGCACCTCGCCCGTGGTCTCGTCCACGTCGACGGTGATGTCATCCACCTTGGTCGTGAAGTAATTGTAAAACCACACCGAAACGATGGCGACCGCCAGGCCGGCCGCCGTGGTGATGAGCGCCTCCGAGATACCAGCCGACACCGACGCAAGACCACCGCCGCCCTTGGTCGGATCCGCCATCAGCTGGAACGCCGTGATGATGCCGAAGACGGTGCCGAACAGACCGACGAACGGTGCCGACGACGAGATGGTCGCGAGCACTGGCAGGCCGCGGCGCAGGTTCGACAGCTCGCGGTCCTTGACCCGCTCCATCGAGCGGCTGACGGCATCGACCACAAGTTCCAGCTCGGCAGGATCCGTGGAGCGCGCACCGAGTCCTTCCACCCCGCGTACGAACTCGTTGACCCCGGCGCCGATCACGCGCGCCACTGGGCTTGCCTTGAAGCGCTGGTCGAGGCCGACCGCCTCGCGCAGGCGACCCGACGTGCCGACCAGCGGCTGCAGCGCGCCGATGTAACCGATGGATTGCAAGCGGCCCTTGCGGTACGCGATGAACCGCTCGACGGTGACGCCGATCGAATACATCGACATGATGAGCAGGATGATGACGACGCCCTTGGCCGTCGACCCCATCTGGCTCCACATCTGAATCAGGGAAAAATCCATAGTCCTGTATCTCCTTGTGCGGGTACCTACGGTCCGGGCCTGTCGGTCTTCGAGAATTGTTCGAGCACTACGACGCCTGCGAGACGATCACGAATGGAAACGTCGTGCAGAATGGCACCGCCCGTCCTTCGACGGTCAGCGGGGTGTACTTCCAGCTTCTGACCTTGGCCATGATCTCGCCATCCAGCAGCGGGTCGGCCTTCTTGATCAAGGTCACATCCCCCACGTTGCCGTCCTTGTTCACGCAGATCTTTACCATCGCCATGAATCGCATGCCCGGCTTGTTCAGGATGGGCGGCAGTCTGGGGCGAAACTGATCGCTCTGCGGATCGATGGCTAGTTGTGATTTTCCGACGTTGGGCGGCAAGAACTTCGGCGGATCCACCGCGGCGGGTGGGGGCGCGCCGACCACGCCGCCGACTACGCCACCGACCACGCCGCCCTTCACCCCGCCGGCGACGCCACCCTCCTCGCCGTCGTCCTGGCCGTCGTCCTTCTCCTCCTCCTTGGGCTCCTCCTTGGGCTGCTCTTTGGGCTGGATGATCTGATCGGGCTTGGGCTGCACGATCTCCACCGGCACCTTGGGCTTCACCTTGGTCGACGACCGCTTCTTGGGCGGCGGCGGCGGTGGTGGCGGTGGCGGCGTGGCCGACAGGAAGGTCACCGTCACTGTGGGCGGCGACAGCTCTTCGATGTGCCAGAACGAGTACACCACACCCACCACCAGCAGCGCCCCGTGCAGCGCCAGCGACAGCGTATAGGTGATGCGCCGGCCCTTCTTCGGCTTCTGGCTGTCCTGCGTGAGGAATGATTCGAATGCCATGTGCTACTTCCTGCCCCCGCGCTTGGCCTTGCGGCCGCCCTTCTTGCCACCGCGTTTGCCACCCGCCGCTTTGCCCGCGGGTGCCGCAGCGTCCTCGGCTGCAACGTCCTCGTCTTCATTGGCCGGCTTCGTGATGATGGGAGCGGTCTCAAGCAGGAAGGCCGGGATGGGCTTGCCCTGGGCTTCAAGCGACTTTCGGTGCCAATCGCGCGCCTTGTCGATGCACTTCTGCCACTCATCCGGCTGATCGAGGAAGGCGAACGATTGCTGCCGATACAGCAAGTTCGCGTAGATCATGGCCTCGTGATACTTGGGCCGCAGCTCGGTGGCCTTGACCAGAAACTTGATGCCGGTGTCGGCCAGGTCGATGCGCTGCTGGCTGACGATGTCGCCATAGGCGAACTGCGGTGCGACCTTCTTGAGCTTGGGCTTGCTGGGATCAGGACGCGGGTCGAACGACGCCTTGTCGGCCCCGCCGCCCTTCAGCATGAGCTGCTGCCACATGAACACGCCAACCGAGTACTGCGCCTCGGGATCGCTGGCATTGAGCTCGGCCTTCTTCGAGTACCACTCGAGCGCTTCCTCGAGTTTGTTCCACTTCGTGTAGACCTGGATGAGCCCGGTGACAGCGTCGGCGTCTTTGTTGTCCTTCTGGAAGCGACCCTCGTACATCTTGGACAGGGTCTCGAACTGGTCGCTGTCGAACAGCGTCTGCACGTACAACATCTCGCCGCGTGAGTCCTGCGGGGCCATCTCCTGGTACTTCAGGAACGCCGTGATGGCGCACTTGGCGCCGGCGACACTCTCGGGCAGCTTCGAGCCCGGGATGACCATCTGGCGGCAGGTGAAACCCTTGTTCAGCCACAGCACCGGCAGGTGCGGCACGAACTGTTCGGCCTCCTCGAAGGCGGCGACGGCTTCCTTGTACATGCCGTCCTTGTAGAACTTGTTGCCTTCCTGGATCTTGCGGCGGCCACGCACCTCGTTGCAGCCACTTCCAGTCAATCCAACCAGCAGCGCTATCGCGATGACTCCTACGGTCGAGATCCTGACCTGATGACCGTTCATGCGACTCCGTGAAGGCGGGAGGACGCCGACGTTTCGCGCGACTTGGTCCTCATTTGTGAACCCGGATCCATACAACGCGGTTCGCGGGCCACGCAAGCAAAACCACAGGTAACCACCGCCGGTTGACGCCCCGGGGCGCACGCGTCCGCGACGGCTCTCACAGTCGGGTTCGACACCGCTCGGGCAGGTCAGGGCAGCTCGGCGCCGTGCCCTGAGCCGATCACTTCACTGCGTAGACTTCAAGCTCGTTGCCGCCGCGCGAGAACGCCTTGAACTTGCGCAGCACCGCGACGTGGTGGGCGCCCGCCACCCAGGCGAACGGACGCTCGTCGTGGGGCGCGCGCAGAATGCGCGTCGCGGCGGGCGCGGCAGCCTTGGCATCACCCTTGGCGTCGGCTGGGCCTACCGGGATCGTGTACAGGTCGAGATAGGTCTTGTCCTGCTGCTTGCGCGCCAGCGCCTCGGGATTGAGCGAATCGATGGCTAGCCCGAAGGTGAGCACCCCGGCCGCGGCATCTTCCTGTTCGGCGAGCGATTTGGCGTCGTACATCGAGATCGGGATTGGCATGGTGACCGGCGCGCGCCGCCCGGCCGGATCGACCAGATCGAACGCGCCTGCATCGGCGGCCAGCAGGGCGAACGCGGTGCGGTTCGGGTGCTTGGCCCGCAGACCAGCGGCGAACGCCCAGCTCATCATGTCGCCTATCTCCCAGTCCTTGACGAACGCGCCCGCCAGGACATCGAACACCGCCAGTCGCTCGGGCTGCCGGAAGTCCTTCTTCTTGTCGTAGGCGCCGGGCCGGGTGCCGATGAGCTGCCCGAAGCCGTCCTGGAAACCGACAATCTTGAAAGGCGGCTTGTTGAGGTCGCCGGCCTTGCTGACGGTGAAGCCGTGCGGCTTGCCCATCTGATTCAAGCCGGCAAGTTCGTACTGCGCGATGGTGTACGTCACCTCGCCCGACGTCGCGACGCTCTTGTCCCACGCGATCAGCACCTTTCGGCCACTGCGCACGGTGATGCCGAAGTCAGCGACCGGACCGACCAGCCCGGCGGGTTTGCCGTCCATGGCGTAAAACTGAGCGCGGCGCCGGCCATTGTTGGGATCGCGGGTTATCACCAGCACGCCCTTGTCGCCGCCCGCCAGGATCACGCGATCGAAGATCGGGTGTGGATCACCGAGCGTGACGATCTGCTTGGGCTTGCCGGTAGCGAGATCGATAAGTTCGAGACGAGCGAACGACGCGCTGTCGGTGCGCAACGCCGCCAGTGTGCCGCCGTCGCTGTCAACCGCGATGGGATCGTCGATGAAGCCCTTGGCGGCCTTCAGCACGAAGGTGGGTTTTTGCGCCTCGCCCCCGGGCACGTCGCCCCAGGCCGGGACCGGCGCCCCGAGCTGCATCAGCCCGACCAGCACGCAAGAACCCAGGACCGCCACGCGAACAACCTTGCACACGACATATTCGATACCACCGATCGCTCGCTCGCTCCAGTTTCAGTCGAGCAATCTCGCACCTGCCACCGACCGCGACTGCTCAATGCGCGCGTGCAGCCAGGCCTTGGCCGCCGCGACCGCGTCGGCAAGCGTAGCGCCCCGGGCCAGGTGCACGGCGATCGCGGTCGCGAGGGCGCAGCCGGTGCCGCGCGGGCTATCGCCCGGCAGGCGGCGCGCCGAGAAGGCCTGCTCGTTGACGCCGTCGGCCAGGTGATCCACGGCGTCGCCATCGAGGTGACCGCCCTTGACCAGCACGGCGCGAGCGCCGGCTTGGCGCAGCTCACGCGCTGCCATACGGGCGTCCTCGGCCGTCGTCAGGGGCCGGCCCAGCAGGGCGGCCGCCTCGGCCAGGTTGGGCGTGCATAGCGATGCCCGGCCGGCCAGAGGCAGCAATTCGGCGGGCGCGCCCGCGAACAGCGTCCCGCCGCTCGACGCCGCCAGCACCGGATCGAAAACCACCGGTCCGGCGAAGCCACGCAGACCGTCCATCACCGCGGCCACGCCGCCGGGGGTACCCGTCATTCCCACTTTCACGGCCACCGCCACGCCAGCCAGACCGCCGGATTGACCACCGGCCAGGTGATCCAGCACCTGCGCGATATGAGCCGCCAGCGCCTGCGGGCTGCGCGGCTCGAACCCGGTCACGCCACCGTCCGACTGGACCGTGAACGCGGTGGCTACCACCGTGGCGCGTGCCCCCAGGGCGGTTGCCGTGAGGTAATCGCGCAAGAGGCCCGCGCCCCCGGTCGGATCAAGGCCGCCGATGCACACCAAGAAAGGCGAAGGCAGCTGGGGCACAGAACCGCGATCCTCGGCGTGATTTTACCCGCCCAGCGACAAGGTAGGTGCATCTCCTATGGAAAATGTCAGGTATTCCCGCAACGAACAGGCGGCCTAGCCTTGATCTGATCTAAGATTCTGCCGCCGTGGGAGTGGTTCTTCCCCAGCCGATCCAGTTCGGCAAATACACGCTGTTCGAGCGCATTGGGCGTGGCGGAATGGCCGATGTGTTCAAGGCGCGCGTGCAGGGCCCGGCCGGGTTCGAGCGCGTGTTCGTGGTCAAGCGCATCCTGCCGCACCTCTGCGACGACCCAACGTTCACGCGGATGTTCATCGACGAGGCGAAGATGTCGGCGCGCCTCAACCATCCGAACATCGTTCAGGTGTTCGAGCTCGGCAACGTCGACTCCGAGTACTTCATTTCGATGGAGTACGTGAAGGGCCGCGATGTCGCCGAGACCATGCGAACCCTGTGGGCGCGCGTCGGCCCGCCCCGCCCCGAGCTGGTGGCGTACATCGGCCGCGAGATGTGCCGCGCGCTGGCTTACGCGCACGATCTGACGGCCGACGACGGATCGCCGCTGGGCATGATCCACCGCGATGTGTCGCCGTCGAACGTGATGCTGTCCCACGAGGGCGCGGTCAAGATCCTCGACTTTGGCATCGCCAAGGCGCTGGGCGGTGAAAAAGAGGAAACCGGGACCCAGCGCGGGACCTTGAAAGGCAAGTTCGCATACATGGCGCCCGAGCAGACCCAGGGCTCGGACGTCGACAAGCGCATCGACATCTTCGCCACCGGCATCGTGCTGCACGAGATCCTGACCGGGCGCCGTCTGTTCAAAGGCGAGAACGACTTGCAGACGGTCGAGAAGGTGCGCCAGTGCGACGTGCAGCCGCCGTCGCTGCAGAATCCGTTGTGCCCGCCCGAGCTGGACGAGATCATCTTGAAGGCGCTGGCCAAGAACCGCGACGATCGGTTTCTCACCGCCACCGATCTGGCTGACAGCCTCGACGACGTGGTGCACTCGGCGCGCTTCCAGCCCACCCATCTGGCGCAGCTGATGCGCGATCTGTTCCCCTCGGATGTCGGTGGCACTGACAAGAACCCATCGAACGCTCGGGTAAGTCAGTCGCTCACCGGATCGAGTTCGCGGCCGCATTCCTCGGCGCTGCGTTCGCCGACGGTGCCGCCCGTGTCGGCGCCACGCAACCCGGCGTCGCAGATCAACCGGCCCGCAACACAAGACGTGTCGCAGCTGGCACTGCCGCGGGCGAAGAAGCCACTGTGGCAACGCGGCACCGTGTGGGCAGCGGCGGCGGCGGTCGGCGCCGCGTTCGCGGGCGGGGTGGTCTTCAACCAGAAGAAGGCCCCGGCCCCCACGGCCGGCGTTGGCAGCGCGGCGAGCACGCCTTCCGACCGACCCAAGTCGACGCCGTTCACCGTGCTCATCCGCTCGTCGCCCGATCGGGCCGATGTCTACGATCTGGCCACCAACAAGAAGCTGGGTACCACGGACTTCTACGGGAAGTTCGACGCCCCGACCAAGATCATTTACCGGCTCAAGGGCTACCTGGACGCTGTCAAGGAGATCAGGCCGGGTTTCCCAGCCTTCTCGACACTGAAGCCGGATCCAACCGGCCGTGGCAATTCGAAGACCGAGATCGTGCAGCAGCCGTCGCCGGTGCCACAGCCCCCGGCGGGCCCGGCAATTGTCGAGCCCGTCAAAACCGGCGGCAAGGCCGGCCCGGCCGGGACCACCACGCCGGCCAGAAAGTCCGACAGCCCTGGCAAGAAGCGCGGCAGCGGGGACAGCAAGAAAGCCGCCAGAGCTGGCGAAGTCGTCGATCCGTTTTCACGCTGATGTTCGAGACGCCTTGAGTGGCGGCGCCGGCTTGGGCAGGATGCGTGTGTGTTCCAGGGCCATCGCATCGCGGTCGTGGTGCCGGCGTACAACGAGGCCGACAAGATCGCGCGCACCATCCGCTCGGTGCCCGGCTTCGTCGATCACGTGATCGTGGTCGACGACGCCAGCACCGACGGCACCGGCAAGCTCGCTCGGCGCGCCCAGCGCCGGGGCATAGAGGTGGTGGGCCACGGTGAGAACCGGGGCGTCGGCGCGGCCATCGCCACCGGCTACGCTCGCGCGTACGTGCTCGCAGCTGACGTCACGGCCGTCATGGCTGGCGACTCGCAGATGGACCCGGCCGATCTGCAAGCCCTGGTGTCACGGGTGGTGGCGGGCGGCGTCGACTACGCCAAGGGCAACCGCTTCCTGTGGCCGCGGGGGTGGCGGGCCATGCCAGCTCGGCGGCTGCTGGGCAACCTGGTGCTGTCCTTCCTCACGCGCATCTCGTCGGGCTACGGCGACGTCTTTGACTCGCAGTGCGGGTACACGGCCGCCAATCGGCGCGCTTTGGCCACCATCCTCGCAGGCCCGATGTTCGCGCGCTACGGCTACCCGAATGATCTGCTGGCGCGTTTGGGGGCGGTTGGGATCCGGGTCGTCGACGTGCCGGTGCGGCCGGTGTACGGACGAGAATGGCGATCAGGGATCCGCATCGCTCGCGTGGTGGTCCCGATCTCGCTCTTGCTCCTGCGTGGGATGTGCCAGCGGCTGGCGCGGGCGCTGTTCCGGCGTCTACCTCGCGCCCTGCGGGCCCGGCCGGTGCCACCCGCGTGACCGGCGTCCTCACCACGTCGTATCCGCGCCACCCGGGTGATCTGGCGGGTGCCTTCGTGCGTGACAGGGTGCGGGAGCTGGTGCGCGCAGGGGAAACCGTGGATGTGATAGCGGCCGGCGACGGTGCCGAGCCCGAATGCGGCGACGACGGTGCGGCGGTCACGCGGGTGGGGTTTGCGGTGGCAGGTGGCGCGGCGTTGTTCTACGGCGCGGGCGGGCCCGAAACACTGGCTCGTGGGGGCGCCGCCGCCTGGCTGCCGGCGGCGCGGTTTTCGGCGGGACTGGTCGCGGCGGCGCGCGAAAAGGTGGCGCGCTGGTCGCGGATCGAAAGCCACTGGCTGCTACCGTGCGGCCTTGCGGCGTGTGTCGCCGGTGGCCGGCTCGACCACCGCGCCTACGCGCACTCGGGGGACGTGGCGTTGCTGGAACGGCTGCCGTTCGGCAGAGCCCTGGCGCGGGCGCTGGTCTTTCGCGGCGCCGAGCTGGTGTTCGTGAGCGAGGATCTGCGCCGGCGTTTTCGCCGGCTGCTTGCGCGGGCCGATGGCAGCCACGACATCGACGGTCTCGACCGACGGCTGCGAGTCGAGGCCCTGGCAATCGATGGCGAGCTGTTCGGGCTGCCGCCGCAGGGTGAGCGAGAGCGCCTGCGTCGGCGGCTTGCCCTGCCGCGCCCAACGGTGCTTGCGGTAGGGCGGCTCGTGCCCATCAAGGGCCACCACGGACTCGTGCTTGCGGTGGGCCGCTTGCCCGCGATCGAACGGCCCACGCTCGTCATCCTGGGCGACGGGCCCGAACGAAACGCGCTGGCGCAGCTGGCCGCGCGTTTGGGCGTCGACCTGCGCATGCCAGGCGCGACCCCTCGCGCGGAGGTGGCTGCCGTCATGAAGGCAGCCGACCTGTTGGTGCATCCGTCACGCCGCCTGCCAGACGGTCGCACCGAGGGCATGCCCATGGCGGTGCGCGAGGCACTGGCGGTCGGGTTGCCGGTGGTCGCCACTGCGCTGGGTGGCGTGGTCGAGCTAGCGGCCGGCCCCTCTGAGCTGGCCCTGGTCGCGCCGGATGACGCGGTCGCGCTGGCTTTGGCGGTGAAAGTGGCGCTGCACCGACGGCCCCGTTACGCTTGCTGGGAAGCGCGCAGTTGTAAGGAGCGGGTCGCGGCCCGTCCCTGGTCCGCGAAGTGAATTTGCGGCCTTCACCCCACCTGCGGCACAGGAGCGTGGCATGAAGTCTCCAGCTTCGATGGCAAGGCGCCCCTTCCTTTCGGTGGTTCTCGTCGTGCGCAACGTCGAGGACAGCGTCGGCGCTGACGTGCGTCGCCTGCATCGGCATCTTTGCGCGCTCGAACTGTCGTTCGAGATCGTGGCCGTCAACGGCGGCTCGCGCGACAACAGCTTCGCCGTGTTGCGCCTGGTGGCGGCCGAGCTGCCCGGGCTGTCGCTGCACCCCGGCGGGCTACCGGCGCGGGCCATCGTGCGGGGAGTCGCCATGGCGCAGGGCGATCTGTTGCTGCTGTTCGACCGCGACCCCGCGCACGAACCCGGTGCCCAGGCTGGTGGTGTGCCGTCGCTGGCACCGCTTGGGTGGGCGCTATCGCGGCTTGAACGCGGACGGCAAGCGGTGGTTTTGCGCGGCCGCTTCTTGCTCGCGCGTCGGCTGCCGGTATTGCCCGTGATCGTGCGCGCCCGCGGACGCGGAGCCGCTTTCGAACGCAGCTTCGAGCGGGAGGCCCACAGCCTTCTGGTCGACGTGGCCGGCCGGCGCGCGCGCGCCGCTTCTCTGTTCGCCCCGGTGCTGCGGCTGCTGGCGGTCTGAACCAGGGCTTGCCAGATCTCTCTGCCGGGGCGGCTGCGCCGGCGCGCGCAAGCTGCTAGCATTGCCGCGATGTCCATTGCGATGGCAATCGTCGGCCTCGCCCTTCTCATCGTGCTCCACGAGGGCGGGCACTTTCTGGTGGCGCGCCTGTGCGGCATGCGGGTGGAGCGCTTCTCGATCGGCTTCGGCTCGCCGCTGTTCTCGTTCAAGCGCGGCGGCACCATTTATCAGATAGCCCCGATACCGCTGGGCGGTTTCGTTCAGATCACGGGCTTGAACCCGCACGAGGAATTCGATCACAACGATCCCTACGTGTACCCGAACCGGCCGCGCTGGATGCGCTTGTCGGTTCTGGTGGCGGGTCCAGTCGCCAACTACCTGACTGCGTCGGTGCTCGCCCTGGCGGTGTTCACCAGCTACGGCAAGCCGACCGCGACCAGCAAGGTAGACGACGTCAACAAGGGCAGCCCCGCCGAGGCCGTCGGCATGAAGGCGGGTGACGTTCTGGTCGAGGCCAACGGTAAGGCGGTTTCGGCCACGTCGCCGATCAGCACCTTCGTGCGCGAGGCGGCCGGCGCTCCAGTCACGGTGAAGGTCCTGCGCGATGGGCAGCCGAGGACCTTCGTGGTCACGGCCCGCCAGGACGACAAGGGCACCTGGCTCATCGGCATCAAGCTGGGCTGGGTGCGCGCGCGGGTGCCGATCTTCGAGGCGGCCCGGGAGGCGGTGGTGCTGCCGTTCGTCGCCTCGGGCGAGATGTTGCGCGGCCTTGGACGCATGATCACCGGCCAGGAGAAGGCCAACCTGAGCGGCCCGGTCGGCATCGCGCGCGAGATGGCCAGCGCGGCGGACCGTGGCTTCATCGACTTCCTGCAGTTGCTCATCTACCTATCGATCTACCTGGGTCTTTTCAACCTGCTGCCCCTGCCGGCGCTCGACGGTGGCCGCGTGTTGTTCCTGGGCATCAACGCCCTGTCCCGCCGCGAGCTCAACGCCAAGGTCGAGGCAACGGTGCACATGGTGGGGCTGGTGCTGCTGCTCGGCGTGTTCGTCCTGGTGACCTTCAAGGACATCAAGGACATCATCGTCAAGCTGGTGAATTGAGCCGGGGGAGGCCCAAGAGTCGGATCCACGCCGGCCTGGTCGGTGCGCGTGCGCTGGTCGGCTCGGACTACATGGCCGACCGTGAGTTGCGTCGGCAGTACGACGCCGACATCGCACCGCGCACCCTGGCGGCGCTAGGCAAGATCTTCGCGCAAGTGGCGAACCGGCTGCACGCGCGGCCGCGGGTCCTGGATCTCGGCGCGGGTACCGGGGCGGCGGGCCGGGCGGTGGGCACGTACTTCGGGGCCGCGTGCGAGGTGGTCGCGGTGGACAAGGTCGGCGGCGATGGTGGCGGACCTGCCGTGATGGTCGCGGACGTGACCCGCGACGTGCGCCCGGCCGGCGTGGTCGGCCGATTCGATCTGGTGATCGCGGCGCATTTGCTCAATGAGCTGGCGCTTGACGTGTCAACGCGGGCGCTGCTGGTTGCCGGCTGGTGCCGCGAGCTGCTCGCCGACGGCGGTTTGTGCGTGCTGGTCGAGCCTGCGTTGCCAGAGATCTCGCGGCAGCTGTTGCTGGTGCGCGATCGTCTGGTCATGGCCGGCCTGCACGTGGTCGCGCCGTGCTTCTTCGTCGGCCCGTGCCCGGCGCTCGATCGGGCGCGCGATTTCTGTCACGACAGCGCCGCGTGGCCCGATGGCCGCGAGGCGCGCGGCCGATCAAGGGTCGACTTCAGCTACTTGGTTCTCGCTCGCGACGGTCAGTCGACGCGCGATCCCGACGTCTACCGGGTGGTCAGCGATCCGATCAAGGACAAGGGCCGGTTGCGCCTGTTTGGTTGCGGCGGCATCGGCCGCCACGCCCTGGTGCGCCTTGATCGCGACCGGCGCGCGGGCAATAGCACCTTCGATCGCGCCACCCGGGGCGACGTCATCACGGTGACTGGTACCCAGGCGGCCGGCGACGGGTTGCGGCTGTCGGACACGTCGGCGGTGGCAAAGGTGTCGGGGTGAACCCGATCAAATCGCCGCAAGGCGGGCGGTTGAATCGCCGTGGCGTTCGACGCCGGTGACGCCCATACGATCGGCAAGGCCGAGCAACAGGTTGCTCATCGGCGTGCTGGGGAACTTCACGAAGCGGCCGGGAGTCAGCTTGCCGCCGCCGCCGCCAGCCAGTACGACGGGCAAATTGATGTGCGAATGGCGGTTGCCGTCGGCGTTGCCGCTGCCATAGACAATCATCGAGTTCTGCAGTACCGACTTGCCGTCGACATCGGCGGTGCGTTCCAGCTGGTCCAGAAAGCGAGCGAACTGCCGCATGTAGAACAGATCGATCTGGGCCACCTTGTCGATCATCTCGGGCTTGTTCTGGTGATGGGTCAGGTAGTGATGCCCCTCAGCGATATCAATCTCGGGGAAGGCGCGGTTGCTGCCCTCGTTGGCGAGCAGGAAGGTCGCGATGCGTGTGGAATCAGTCTGGAACGCCAGCACCAGCAGGTCGAACATGACCTGGATGTAGTTCTCGAAGGAAGTCGGAATCCCGTCAGGCGTGGCGACTTCGGGATCGGGCGTCTTGCCAGCACTGGCAGCGCCCTGAACCCGTTTCTCGATCTCGCGCACGCTCTGCAGGTATTCGCCCAGCTTCAATTCGTCGCGGCGCCCCAGCTTGCGTTGCAGGGCGCGGGCGTCCTCGGCCACGAAATCCATGATGGAACGCTGCTGCTGCTGGCGGCGCTTGAAACTCTCCTCACGCTGTCCGTGCGGACCTGGGCCAAATAGTCGCTCGAACAGCAGGCGCGGGTTAGGCTCGGGCGCGACCGGTGTGGCCGGCCCGCGCCACGACAGGTTGTACTGATAGGCGCAGGAATATCCCGAGTCGCAGTTGCCTGACTTGCGAACCGCGCTGCAGGTCAGCTCAAGAGAAGGGAAGCGCGTGAGCTGGCCAATCTGGTTGGCCGCAACCTGGTCGATGGAGATGCCGGCCGCAATGTTGGACCCGGCGGTCTTCTTGACCCGTACCCCGGTCAGAAACGTGCCACTGGCGCGTGCGTGATCGCCAGCGCCGTCGGGTCCCGCTGTCGCGTTGATGTGGTCGAGCCCACCCAGGACCTGCACCCGCTGCTTGAGCTTCTGGAGGGGCGCCATGGTGCGGCCGAACTCGAAGTTCTTGCCGTCGTCCTTTTCGTTCTTGCCCTTTGGGCTCGGCCACCAATTGGGCTGTATCGCGCCGTTGGGGAAGTAAACGAAAGCCATGCGCAGCGGTGCACCGCTGGCGGTCACGGCCAGGGCCGGACCGGCGGCAGCGTGGGCATCAGTCGCCAGCAGGCGCGAAGGCAGCAGGGATTCGAGCGGCGGCAGAGCCAGTGCCACGCCGACGCCACGAAGAAAGCCGCGCCGCCCGTGCTTCATGGCTGGGCGCTCGCATTGCGTCGCTTCTGGAACGGGGTCGATTCGATCACCGCCATCAGCAGCGTCGAGAACCGTCCCTGGTCCCGGTCGAGCCTTCCGACGATCTGGTCCACAGCCTCAATATCATAGTACTCAAGGCCCCTGCCCAGGGCGTAGGTGAGCAGTTTCTCGGTCAGGCAACGGTAGAAATCCGACCTACGTGTGGTTGCAATCACGCGTTTGACCTGGCGGATATCGGTGAACGGCTCGCCAGTGATGAGCTTGCCCGTGGCATCGACGGGCTGGCCGCGCTCCTTTTGCCGCCACATGCCGAGCGCATTGAAGTTCTCGAGCGCCAGACCGAGCGGGTCCATCCGGTTGTGGCACGAGTTGCACAGCGGCTTGCCGCGATGGATCGCGAGGATCTCGCGCAGCGTGGGCTCGCGATCGGCCGAGGCCCTCTCCGATTCCTCCAGCGCCGGGACGTCAGCGGGCGGCGGTGGCGGCGGGATGCCGAGGACATTTTCAAGTACGAAGAGTCCACGTTTGACCGGTGAAGTGCGGGTGGGATTCGAGGTCACGACCAGTACCGAGCCCTGGGTCAACACGCCGCCGCGCACGTGATTCGCGGGCAAGGCGACCCGGCGCATCGCGGTGCCGGTGACGCCGCTGATGCCGTAGTGTCGGGCCAGCTTTTCGTTGAGGAAGGTGTAGTCACTGTCGACCAGCTCGAGCACGCTGCGGTTGTTGCGGACGACGTGGGCGAAAGACCGCAGGGTTTCCTCACGCATGGCCGCGCGCAGCTCCTTGTCGAGCTCGACCCGGGGACGAGACAGTTGTCGGATGCGCTCGCGTTGCTTCTCGCGCTCGGCGGTCTGTTCGGGGGTCAGCGGCAGCTTCGGATCGACGGCCTTGGCTTGCTGCTCACGGAGCTGCTGCCGCAAACGCTCGACCTCTTTCTCATTGCCGTCGTCGCGCGCTAGCACCGCCTTCGCGTTGATGTCAATGCCGTCAACGTCGCGGGTTTGCAGCCACTGACCGACGAAATTCTCGATCAACGCAGCCGATCGCGGGTCCGCCAGCATGCGCTTGACCTGCGCGGACAGACTGCGACGCAGCTTGCCCTGGTCAGCAAGCAGGAAGAGCTCGTCGTCCGGCATGGTCGACCACAGGAAATACGACAGCCGTGACGCCAGGGCGTACTCGTCGATCAGCGGATGGCCGGGAAGCGAAGGCGCCGCCACCGGCTCGGTGTCCTCGACCCGGAACAGGAAACGGGGCGACGCCAGAACTGGCACCATAGCCTGGGCGATGCCGTCCTCGAAGCGCTTGTCGGGCTGGCTGTAAACGCCCTCGGCGATCGCCACCAGACGATCGAGCGTCGGGCGATCGACCGGACGGCGGTACGCTCGCGTGGCCATACGGCTCAGCACTTCAAGAGCGTAGCCGCGTCGGAGCGTGGCGTCCTCGGGCGGGTCGCGGGAAAAGAACCGCTCGAAGTTCTTCGGCCTGGCCCAGTGCGCCGGCTCAAGCGGCCCGCGGACGGTGACGCCGACGACTCGCAAGGTGGGGGCGTTCTTCCTCTGATCGCCCGCCGTCGGCGGCATCAGCGGCGTCAACTCGAGGGCCAGGCGGCGCGGGCCGGCCTGCCACCGCTCGGCGTACTCAAAGCGGAAGATCTTCTTGTCTTGCCAGCCAAACTCCTGGCGCAAGAGCTCGCGGTCGTCGATCGTGAAGACCACACGGCTTCGGCCGGGATCGAAATCGAACTGGCCGGCCACCTCCAGTTCCAGTGCCACGCGGTATTGCCCAGACTCGTCGGCGGAAAAAACCTCGGTCAGCTTGGCGGGTTCATAGAACGAGTGCCGGTCTGCGCTGGCTGCGACGGTCTTTTCCTGGACGACCCGGGGCACGCGCGGCACTGCGGCTGCCGCGATCACCTCGGCCGCCTGCATGTACTTTTCCAGCAGCATGGGCGACACGGTCAGCACGTCGCCGATGTTGTCGAAGCCGTACCCGGTGTCGTCAGGCGGCAACTCTTCCTCGACCTTGAAGTCGAAGCCCATGAGATCGCGAATGGTGTTGCGATACTCGACCCGGTTGAGTCGCCGGATGGTCACGCGCCCGGGATCTGGGTTGCGTGGGTCGATGCCAAGGGCGTCCCGCTTTATCCAGGCTTCCAGGCGTCGCTTCTCCGCGACAGTCGGGCGGGGGCGGCTCGCGGGTGGCATCAGATCGGCGCGCAGGTTCTTGAGGACGTTCGTCCACAGATCGCGCGTGGCCAAGAGTTCTTCGTCGGACTTGAACCCGTCGAAGGCGACTTTGCCCTTGTTCGCGCCGTCGCCGTGACAGTCGTAGCAGTGCTTGACCAGGACGGGCCGTGCCACGCTGCGGAGGCGCATGGCGGGTGTCGCACCGGCCGCGCGGACCGGCGCGGGTCGGTGAAGCGCGAGCAACGCCGCCAACGAGCATCCGGTGACCGCGATCGTGGCCGCGATGCGGCGAGTCCGCGAGCTGGTTTGCAGCCGGAGCCGACGTATCAAGGGCCTCACTTTAACGTGAGGTCGTCGTGACGTCGACGGTGGCGTCATCGCGGATCCTTGCGCGGGTGTGATTGAGCGCAAGGGCAGACGCTCGTGCCGGTGGGACGGCCTTCGATAGTGGTGGGCGACGTCACGTTCAAACGTCGGTTCGAGGAGCTGAGCTACCCGGCGACGATGAGCCGCGCGTGACCGCACAGGAGGCCGAGATGCCGTCAACGACACAGCGCGCACCTGTGACCGCGCTTCCGCTCGCGAGCGGGTGCGTAGCTCGGCTGACCTGACGCTCGCTACTGCGCGGGCAACAGGCGCAGGACCACGATCGTCCCGCGCATCGGATACCGGTCGCGCACTTCGGCCCGAAGCACCGCCTGGAAGTACCAGGGCGCATGACCGGCGGGCGCCGCGGCCTTGAGCCGGCCGACCAGCTCATCCAGGCTGTCCGGTCTGGTCAAGAAGTCGGCTGCCATGTCCGTGGCGGGCGACTCCAGCCCTCCGATCAGCGCGACCTGGCGTGAGTCCGCCGGTCCCCGGATCATGCTGATGAGCGCGAACTGCTCGGTGGCGTGGTCAGGATCGTCCGCACGACTGTTCTGGAAGGCGGCCTCGACCCCGTTGGGTCCGATCTGGACGATTCGTCGTCGCTGCCCGCCCTCGGGCGGCACCATCTGCAGGGGCAGCTTTTCGAGCAGCGGTGTGACCCAGCGGTTGTTCTCCTCGTGTCCAAGCAGGATCACGTTCTCGCGCCGCAGGATTTCCCAGCTGAGCAGGCGACTCTGGGTCGGCCGCACCGTAGCGCCGTGGCTGGCGAACAGGCTGGTGAGCCGAACCGCCGCATAGGTCTCAAGCAACTTGCCGCTGGACGTGTCGGGGGCCGCGGACAGCGAGCCCCCGGGCGGCAGCTTGAACGCGCTGCGATAGGCGCGGTCCTCGTCGCTGGCCGCGGCGATCTGGCGGCCGAGGACGGCGGCTTCGTTCACCTGGCGAATGGCGGCGGTCTTCGGATTGCTGACGCACAGGGTGATGCCGATCGGATCGTCGAGCCACGGTCCCCAGATCTCTCGCAGCGCGGCCGACACATCGGGCCGCAAAGCTTTCATCGGGCGTAGCCTGCTTCCGAGCAGGCCACCGAGCGCAAACAGGGCCGTGCCACTCGCTGCGGCCAGTGCCACCGATCGGCGCGCGATGCGACCGCGTGCGGGGGCCGGAGCCGAAACCGGAGCCGAAGCCGGACCTGCGTCGATCTTCTGTGGGCTCGCGTACCGGAACGTCGCCACGTATGCCCCGAGCGGCAGCTCGATGCGGACCGCAGCCCCCGCGCCCTCGTCGGCGTAGTACCTGAGTAGTTTCTGCCTCAGCGCGTGCGCCTGCCGCCGCACCACCGCGTCGTCGCCCGGGGAGTAGTCCGCGTCCCGCTCGAACACCTCCCGCCCGATCAAGTACTCGTTGATGCTGGCCCCTTCGCCGGAAAGCGTGAGATCGACGATGTACTTGAGAAACCTGCGCAGCCGGGGGGCATTCTCGAAGCTGGCGCTGTTGAGCAAAGCCTCGGTCGCGGCGCGAGCCTCGTTGGAGGAAGGGCCCGCATCGGGCGCGACGCTGTCCACCACGGTGATTTCACCCTATCACGCCTCTGCCCGACTTGCGGCGCTGCAGCGAGCGCGTAGAACCACCCCGGGACGGTCATTTGGAAAAATCTGAAGACCTGGCGGAACGCCACATCCGCGACATCCTGGCGATCGTTGTTGAACATTCGGCGGCGCACAGAGCCGTGATCGTGTTTGACGGCCGCTGTGATCTGGCAGCGATCCTTTCACGGAGCTACCGCCGCTGTCTTCCTGAGGCCGCGTCCATCGACTTCGACCAGGTCACGCCCGCGTCGATCCTGGAAACCTTCCGGGGGCTCGCTCCGCTTGATCTGGTCGTCCTCATTCAATCGACCAATTTTCGCCTGGAAGCATTCCGGGTGCGGGTGGAACTGTTCAAACGGGGCATCAAGGTCATCGAACACCCGCATCTGGGCCGCATGGCAGGCGAAGAGGTCGCCCGCTACATCGACGCTTTGGCCTACGACCCGGTCTACTACCGCGGCGTCGGGCAGAAACTGAGGGAGCGCATCGATCGCGCTCTTTCGGGTTCGGTCGACAGTGGCGGCGAACGCCTGGTCTTTTCGTCTGCCTTCGAACCCACCAAATTGAATGTGGGCGACTACCGCGCGATGAAGAACATTGGCGGCCAGTTTCCCATTGGCGAGGTTTTTACCGAGGCCAAGAATCCGGAGTTGGTCAACGGACGGGTTCGCATTTTTGCCTTCGCCGATCTGTCATTCCATGTGAACAAGCCCGACGTGCCCCTGACCCTCACGATCGAAAAAGGTCGCGTGGTCGAGGTCAAGGATTCCACCCCTGCCTTCGATGCGGTGTTGGCCAGCATCCGCGCCGACGAGGGCGAGGCCTGGATTCGCGAACTGGGATTTGGCATGAATCGGGCTTTCACCGCAGATCGGATGGTGTGCGACGTGGGGACCTACGAACGCATGTGCGGCGTCCACTTGTCGATGGGCGCCAAGCACGCGGTCTACAAGAAACCTGGGTTCAACCGGCGCGACGGCAGGCACCACGTCGACATCTTTGCGGTGACTCACGCGGTTTTCTTGGACGACGATCGGGTCTACGAAAACGGCGGCTGGACCGTCGCCTGAGATCGCCTCAGAAGGCCTGCCTGAACCCCAGCGAGATGCGACCCGGCCAGCCGGCGCGGGTTCGCATGCTGTCCTGCAATGGGAACGCCCAGTCGAAGCGCGTGACGTACGCGCCGGTGTGCGGGATCAGGAAGCGGATTCCGAAGCCCACGTCCTGAAACGCGCGCAGCTGGTCGAGGCTACTGGCGGCGTCACCGACGTCGTAGAACACCAGCGTACCAGCGCGGAACGCGGCCAGCTTGAGCGCGGTGGTGCGCACCTCGAGGTGAGCCAGCCACTGCGCTGCGGTCGGCCCCCTGCTCTGGAAGTCGCCGATGACATAGCCGCGCAGGCCCGAGTCGCCGCCGAGGGAATAGACGCCGTTTGTGGTGTTGTTGCGCAAGAAGTCCGTGCCCGCCGAGGCCAGTACACGAACCGCCCGCGCGAACAGGGGCGTGGCCCCGTACACCGAAAGGCTGGTCGTCTGGTCGATGAGGCGGCGGTCCTGGAAGCGCGCGCCCCAGCCCGCGCCCACGCGCTGGTAGCCGCCACCCACATCGAAGGACCACGCGGCGCCGGTGCTCAGCCCGGTGAAGTCGTGCTCGGAACCGAGCAGCGTTGCGGCCCGGCTGACCCGGGCGCTGTACTCGGGGCCGATGAGGTAGTCCTCGCGAAAGTCGAAGCCGTTCAAATCGCGGTAGGTGCGGTAGCGGGGCACGAACATCATGTAGCTAAGAAACGGCGCCGACACGCGTTCCGAGCGCGGGAACACTTCCTTGCGGAACGCGGCGCGTACCTCGGGATCGTTGCTGGGGAAGTCGGGGGTGAAATCGGGCCGCACCGCCGAGACGCCGTGGCCGAAGCTGACCCGCTGAATGACCGCGCTGCCGAACGAGCGGACCGCGCCGCCGTCGATGCTCACGCTGCGCACGCGGTAGGTGAACGGCAGCATCTCGTCCTCGGGGAAGGCCTTGAGATCGACGCTGCGCAGGCGGTTCTCGTCGATGGGACGGACGACGTAGTTGGCGTGGCCGCCGCTCAGCCACGCGCCCCAGCGGCTGGCCAGTGAAAACAGCGGGTAGTCGATGCGCGCGCGCGAGCTCGTACCTTCGAGATCACCATGCTTGCGATCGAAGTACGCGTTGGCGGCGACCGAGAAGCGCAAACGGGTACCGCGGATGTTGGGATCGACGTACGAGGGGCCGACGGTGACCAAGCTCTGATTCATGAAGTAGTTGAGCGCGACGGTCTTGCGCCAGCCGAACAGGTTGTTCTCGGACACCGAGCCCGCCAGATAGATGAGCCGCTGCGCCTGGATCTCAAATTCGGTGTTGAGGCGCAGGCTCCACACGTCGCGCGTCACGACCAGCAGATCCACCGCCCGCGGCGAAGCATTTTTCACCGGCACAATGACGACCACGTTCGAATTCGGCGAGGCCTGCAGGTTGCGTACGGTCTCGTCGACGATCACCTGGTCATAGAGCTGGCCCGGGCGCAGCAGGACCTCGCGGCGGATGACGTTTTCCCGCGTGGTGCGGTGAAACAGGTTGAACCAGGTCAGGAAGTAGTCGCGGCGCGAGAACACCTCGTGGTTGACCACGTGAATGACCTCGACGTGCTTACCGTCGGGCGCCGGATCGATCGTGAAGCCGCCCGTGACCAATGCGTCGTCGACCGATTCGCGTTCGAGCTGGCCCAGATCGCCAAGCCCGGCGGCGACCGCGACCGAAGAGCAGGCAAGCAGGCAACACAGAGCGCCGACGGCGCGCATCGCGGGCGATTGTAGACGCGAATTCAGATCGCGTCGGCCACGGCCCGGCCGGCCACCGTGGTCGAGGCCGCGGGCGCGCCCCGGGCAACTAGATCGGCGGTGAACACACCAGCCTCGATCGCCGACGCCACCGCGGTCTCGACCGCCAGGGCCTCGGCTTCCAGGCCAAGCGAGTGCCGCAACATCAGCGCTACACTCAGGATGGTCGCGTACGGGTTGGCGATGCCCTTGCCGGCGATATCGGGCGCGCTGCCGTGGATGGGCTCGTACAGGCCGCGGCGGCCATCACCCAGGGAGGCCGACGGCAAGAGGCCCATCGATCCGGCCAGCATCGACGCCTCATCGGTCAGGATGTCGCCGAACATGTTCTCGGTGACGATGACGTCGAAGTCCGCGGGTCGGCGGATGAGATGCATGGCGCAGGCATCGACCAGCATGTGTTCAAGCTGAAGATCGGGGAACTCGGTCTTCACCACGTTCACCGTCACCTCGCGCCACAGCCGCGAGGTTTCCAGCACGTTGGCCTTGTCGACCGAGGTCAGCTTTTTGCGGCGGCCGCGCGCGAAAGCGGCAGCGCGCCGGACCACGCGTCGCACTTCGTCGGCCGTGTACACGCAGGTGTCGACCGCACGATCGCCGTCGCGGAGCTTGTCGCCGAAGTAGATGCCGCCGGTCAGCTCGCGCACCACCAGCATGTCGACGCCCACGAGCAGCTCGGGTCGCAGGGGCGAGGCGCCGGTCAGCTGCGGGAAGATGGTGACCGGGCGCAGGTTGGCGTACAGGCCCAGCGCCTTGCGGATGCCAAGCAGACCCTGCTCGGGCCGTACCTTGGCCCTCGGATCGTCCCACTTGGGCCCGCCCACGGCGCCTAGTAACACAGCGTCGGCGGCGCCCGCCACGTCGAGCGTCTGCGGCGGCATGGCGCTGCCGGTGGCGTCAATGGCGCACCCGCCGAGCAGGGCCTCGCGGGTCGCGAATTCGTGTCCGAAGCGACGGCCGACCGCCGCCAGCACGCGCAGCCCCTCGGCCACCACCTCGGGCCCAATGCCGTCGCCGGGCAGGACTGCGATGCTGGCTTTCAACTGCGGGCTTTCATCAGAAGGTCACCTCGAAAAGTGCCGGCGGAAATTGTCCGGCCCTCGCCTGCGAGTCAAGCGAAATGTCTCAGCCGCGCCAGGCCTGGGCGATCGGGTAGCGCCGGCCGGGGCCGAACGCCTTGCCAGTGATCTTGAGGCCGGGGGGCATCTGGCGGCGCTTGTACTCGGACAGGCGCACGCGCTTGACCACATCCTCGACCAACTTGCTGTCGAAGCCGGCGGCACATAGCGCGTCGCTGTCCTGGCCACGTTCCAGATGCGCCTCCAGGATTCGATCGAGCACATCGTAAGGCGGCAGCGAGTCCTCATCCTTCTGATCGAAGCGCAGCTCGGCCGAAGGTGGCTTGGTCATGGTCGACTCAGGAATGATCGCGCGCTCGGCGTTCAGCTCGCGCGCCAGCCGGTACACCAGGGTTTTGGGCGCGTCGCTGACCACCGCCAGGCCGCCGCACATATCGCCGTACAGCGTGCAATACCCGGTCGCGATCTCGCTCTTGTTACCGGTGGTGAGCAGCAACGAGCCAAACTTGTTCGACAGCGCCATCAGCAGTGCGCCCCGGATGCGGGCTTGAAGATTCTCCTCGGTCACGTCGGGCGCGCGTCCGGCGAAGTGTGGGCCCAGGGCTGCCAGGTGCGCACTGAACACCGGCTCGATGGACAGCTCGCGAAAGCCGATGCCCAGGTTGCGCGCCAGCGCCGCGGCGTCGGTGCGCGAGCCCTCGGACGAATAGCGCGACGGCATGGCGACGCCGAGGACGTTGTCGGGTCCGAGCGCGCGCGCCGCGATGCATGCCACCAGCGCCGAGTCGATGCCACCGGATAGGCCCAGCACGGCACTGCCGAAGCCACAGCGACGGGCGTAGTCGCGGGTGCCCAGCACCAGCGCCGCCAGTGCCGAGCGCTCATCTGAATCGTCGAACCGCCGCAAGCTGCCGTCGCTCGGGCCCTGGGCGGTACCGCCATCCAGATCGACGAAAACCAGATCGGGCTCGTGCTCGGCGGCGCGCGCGATGAGAGCGCCGCTGGCGTCGAACGCCAGGCTGCTGCCGTCGAACACCAGATCGTCCTGCCCGCCGACCTGGTTGACGAACACCAGCGGTCGTCGCCAGTGCCGCGCGGTGGTGGCCAGCATGCGTGGCCGCAGGTGGCGCTTATCCATCGAGTAAGGCGACGCCGAGATGTTGACGATGATCTCGGCACCGTCGGCGACCAGCTTCTCGATCGGATCGTCGCGGTAGCGCCGCCGGGGCCAGAAATCGGCGTCGTTCCACACGTCCTCGCACACCGACACGCCCAGCCGGCGGCCGCGAAAATCGACCGCGCGCACCTCGGCCGCGGGCTCGAAGTAGCGCCATTCGTCGAACACATCGTAGGTCGGCAGCAACGACTTGCGATGCACCGACACGACCTGCCCGCCATCCAGCACAGCGGCGGCGTTGGCGATGCGGCGGCCGGGCGCATCGTCCTCCAGTGCCTCGACGAATCCGACGATGACCCCGGTGCGCGTCACGCACGCCGCCAGTTCATCGAGCGCGCGCCGCCCGGCTGCGATGAAGGCCGGCCGCTCGACCAGATCGCGCGGCGGGTACCCACATAGCGCCAGTTCGGGCAGGACCAGCAGGTCAGCTGCGCCCGCCTCGGCCGCGGCCAGCGTCGCCTTGATGAGCGCCAGGTTGCCGGCGAAGTCGCCTACCGTTGGATTGATCTGCCCGAGCGCGATGCGCACCGGCGAATTGTAGTGTTGGCGCCGGCAACAACGGGGCGCTTTTTCGCACGGCTGCTACAATTGCCAGGTCAATGTCCACGGCGCCTCGTCGGGCGCAGCCAGCGGCAGAAGCAGCGCCGGCCGCGCCCGCGCTCAAGAATCCTCCCACTCTCGATAGCCTCGGATCGCCATCCGAGATCGCGCGCGAGAGCCGGGTGTACGTCAACCGCAACCTGCGCCTCGATCAGATCGAGCTGGTCGGCTTCGACATGGACTACACCCTGGCGCTGTACAACCAGGACCGGATCGAGGAGCTGTCGGTGCGCGCCACTCTGGCCAAGCTGTGCTCGAACAAGGGATACCCCGAGGCGATCCTGGCGCTACCCACCGACCCATCGCTGGGCCTGCGTGGCATTGTGGTCGATCGCTTGCGCGGCAACGTGTTCAAGCCCGATCGCTATGGCAGCCCCGGGCGCGCCCAGCACGGCCGCCGCGTGCTGAGCAGCGCCGAGCGAGCCGAGCTGTACCGGCGCGAGCGCACCCCGCTGGCCGATCTGCGCTACGCGTGGATCGATTCGTTGTTCGCGGTGCCAGAGGCGGTGCTGTACATCGCGCTGGTGGATTTCTTCGACGGATTTGTCGGCCCCAAGCCCGACTACACCACCCTGTGGGGCGACATACGCGCGTGCATCGATCTGGCCCACCGGGACGGCTCGATAAAGGCGGTGATATCGGTCGATATGCCCGCGTTCATCGGCCGTGATCCGGCGCTGGCCGAGACCCTGCACAAGTTCCGCTCGTCGGGCAAGCGCCTGTTCCTGCTGACCAACTCCGAATGGACATACACGAATCCGGTGATGGGCTACTTGCTCGACGGCGTGCTGCCGGCCTACCCGTCGTGGCGCAACTACTTCGACATCATCGTGGTCAGCGCCGCCAAGCCCGCCTTCTTCACCGAGGAGCGGCCGTTCGAGTTGCTCGACGCGGATGGGCGCTCGGTCGGACCGCCCGGCGACGGTCCGTTCACGCGTGGTCAGGTTTACGCCGGTGGCCACCTCAAAGAGTTCGAGGAGCGCGCGCGTGCCCGTGGTGACAAGGTGCTGTTCGTCGGCGACCACATCTACGGCGACATGCTGCGCTCGCGGAAGTCGTCGGCGTGGCGCACCGCCATGGTGCTGCAGGAGCTCGAGCACGAGATTCGCACGCACGATCGAGTTGCGGGCCAGCTTGCCCATCTCGACGATCTCGAGCGCGAGCTGCGCCACCGCGACGCCGAAATGGCCGATCGGCAGACCCTGCTGCGCGCGCTGCAGCGATCCGAGGATACGGAGGGTTCGACCGCCGACTTGGTCGCGCGCAAGCGTGCGGTCAAGGAGGTGATCGACCGGCTGCGTGGCGAGTTGCGGGCGCGCATGAATGAACACCAGGGACTGGAGACCGAGCTGGACGCCGCGTTCAATCCACACTGGGGCCCGCTGTTCCGCGAGGGTCACGAGGTCAGCAAGTTCGGCGAGCAGGTTGAAGCCTACGCGTGCGTGTACACCAGCTGCGTGTCGAATTTTCGGTACTACTCGCCCAATCGGCACTTTCGCGGTCCGCGCGATCGCATGCCGCACGAGCGCTAGCGCTCGGCGCCGGATTTCACCCGGTCAGGCCAGCGCCGCAAACAACTTGTCCCAGCGCGACTTGGCCTCGCCGTCGAGAGCGAACAGCTTACCCTCGGCCAGGTGTCCGGCGCCGTCGGGAGCGCACATGATGACATTGACGAAGAATTCGAACGGCGGCGCGCCGGCAGGTTCGATCTTGAGCCGTGCGACGTTGTTCTCCTTGATCCTGTCCTTGATCCGGAACGCCAGCCCGGAGTGCGTCGCGTAGGCCGCCTCGAACGGGATCTGACTGTCGGCCTTGAGAATCTGGCCCGGGAACGCCGCGGTCTTGGGCGACCCTTGCAGCTTGGTCCTTTCGTGTGCCACCTGGCTGCGCGGCGGCTGCGCCGGCTCGGGTGCTGCGGCGGCGACCTCGTCGAGCGAGGCGATGAAACCGGGGATCTTGGGCGCCAGCTGGGTGATGAGCTGCTTCTCTGGATCCGACAGCGCCACGCCGCCGAGATCCGCGACGGTGATGCTGGGGTTGGCTTCGATCAGCGCCACGATCGCGTCGCTGGCGATCACCACATCGACCATCGGCTTGTAGACGCCGGCCAGGGCAGGCTGGTGATGGGCCGAGATCACCGAGGCCAGCAGATCGGGCAGGTTCCAGCGTGCCGCGGTCACGATGCCAAGCTCGACATGAAAACGATCGATGAGCGCGGTCCACTCGCTTTCCGGGCGCTCGTGGGTGTCTTTCTTTTGCGCCAGGAGTTCCTCGAACGCCGCCACCGCCAGCACGCGGCCGAAATCGTGCAAGAGGCCGCACACGAAGGCCTCCTCGGCCCCAAACTTGCGCTGGATCGCCAGGTGGTGGCACAGCACCGCGCCGGCCAGCGACTGTCGCCAGGCTTTGCGGCGTAGGGTGGCCAGCGCGCCCGAGGCAGCGGCCTGCGCGCCCACGCTGAGTGCGAGCGCGATGCGGCCGACCTCTTGCCCGCCGATGCGGCCGACCGCCGCCTGCAAGGACGTGATCTTGTCGACGCCGCGGTAGTTGGGCGAGTTGGCGATGCGCAGGAGGTTGGCGCTCAGCGATTGATCCTCGCTGGTCAGCTTGACGACATCCTGGATGCCGAAGTTGCCGCCCATGATGAGCTTCTGCAGCCGCATCGCCACAGCGGGGTACGGCGGCACCTTGACCGCGTCGCGGGCGATCAGATCAACGACCAAGGCTTCGAGATCGGCGGCAGAATCGCTCATGAGCGCATTATCACCGTCCGGACCCGAACCCTGCAAAACTCGCGTTCGATATTCGTGCGTTCAGCCCGCATAGCCAAGCCCATCAAGGGCCGCGTCGTTGAGCGCAGGGCGCAGCGAGCGGAAACGCGCATCGTCGCGCACCGCGGGATGCACCCGGTTCGATAGAACCACGACGAAGACCGCGCGCGCCGGGTCGATCCACAGCGACGTGCCCGTGAAACCCAGATGTCCGACCGCCGCGCGCGCGATTCGCTCGCCGGCCAGCGAGCCCGACGCGGCCGGGCCGTCCCAGCCCAGGCGCCAGGTTGAGCCCGCAACGCCGCACGGGCTCCAGAATGTGCGCACCAGGTCGCGGTCGAGAGCAAGCGCGCCCATCCCGGTGGCATTTCCGCCGTCGCCCCGCCACACCCGGCACAGCGCCGCGCACAGCGTACCGATGTCGGCCGCGTGGCCGAACAGCCCGGCGTGACCGGCGACGCCGCCCATTGCCCAGGCGTTGAGATCGTGCACCTCGCCTGCTAGCAGACGCCCACGCGCGGGGCAGCGCTCGGTGGGCGCCACGGGGCCAGCGGGTGAATGCGGGCCGGGCGCGAAGCTCAACGACGACAGACCAAGCGGGGCGAAGATTTCGCGCGTGGCGAGCCGATCCAGGCGATCGCCGAACACCTGCTCTAGCAGGTCACCGAGCACGATGAAACCGAGATCGCTGTAGAGCGAACGGGTTCCAGGCAAGTAGGCCAGCGGCGTCGCGGCAGCCAGGGCGAGCAGGGAATCGCGAGCGCCGGGTGGGCCCGCGGTCGCGACCGACTTCCACAGGTCCGCGTGGGCGGGCAGGCCGGAGGCGTGGCACAGGAGCTGCCGGATGGTGACCTGCGCCCGATCGGCGCCGCGAAAATGCGGCGAGTGCGTGGCCACCCTGTCGTCGAGACTGATACGCCCGTCCTGTACCGCCCGCAGCGCGAGCAAGCTTGTGACCAGCGCCTTGGTCAGGGACGCCAGGTCATACACCGTCGCGGGCGTGGCCGGCAGGACCTCCGGCTCGATCTGGCGCGACCCGAAAGCTTCGTGAAACACCACCTCGCCCGCGGTGCCGGCCAGCACCACCAGGCCGGGGACCACGCCGTCCTGCACCGCCCGCGCTGCGGTCGTGGTAAGGGTGTTGAACTTCGCCGCCATCTCGGCAAGGCTAGCAGCAACCGCCGCCGGGTCTGAATCTCGTGGTGAATTGACATCGATGAAACTCGGCCAGTACGAGCTGCTATCGCGCATCGCCGTTGGCGGCATGGCCGAGATTTACCGGGGCCGGTCCGTCGGCGAAGAGGGCTTCGAGAAGCCCGTGGTCATCAAGCGCATCCTGCCGGAGTTCGCCTCGGATACGAGGTTTGTCGAGATGCTGGTGGCCGAGGCACGCATTCACGCCGGCATGGCCCATCGGAACATCGTGCAGATTCACGACCTCGGCATATCCGAGGACGGCGAGTACTTCATCGTCTTCGAATTCATCGACGGCCGCGATCTGGGTGGTCTGCTGACTGCGCTCGGCCGGGCGTCATCGCCGGGCCGCCCCGGCCGCCTGTCCGACGCCGTCGCGCTGTACATCGCAAGCGAAATGGCCGAGGGCGTTCACTTCGCCCACGATCTGCGTGGCTCCGATGGACAGCCGCTGGGCATTGTCCATCGTGACATCTCGCCGACCAACGTTCTGGTGTCGTACGCGGGCGAGGTCAAGCTGGCCGACTTCGGGCTGGCCAAGCGCCGCACCGACCACTCGGTCGTCGTGTCGATCAAGGGCAAGCTGCCGTACATGTCGCCGGAACAGGCGCGGCACGCGACCCTCGACCGGCGCAGCGACATCTTCGCGCTCGGTGCGGTTCTGTACGAGTTGCTGACCGGGTACCGCCTGCGCGACGTCACCAACGAGGTCGAGGGCTGGCAGCAGGTGGCGTCGGGCTTGATCCCGTCGCCGCGGCGCCACCGGCCGGACCTGCCGCCGGTGCTCGATCGCCTGCTGGCCAGCGCCCTGGCGCCCAACCCGAGCGATCGTTTCGCTGACGCTGCGATGTTCGCGGCGGCGTGCCGACATGCGCTGGATCTGGTGCCGCGCGCCCGCGCCAGCGAGGCGGCCGAGCTAGCCTCCGCGATGCGGACCTTGCTGCCGCCGGGCAGCCCGCGCGAAGAGCAGGAACCCTCGAAGCTGGTGCGGCTCAAGTCCGAGTTCCTGGCGCCGGGCACGCCGCCGAGCCCGCATCGCGCGTCGCTGCCACCGCCGCCCGCGCCGCGCCGGACGCTGACTCCGACCCGCCTGGCTCCCTACCCGACCCGGCCACCCGACCGGCCCCATGCGGCGACAGCCGAGGCCAGCCTGCGCCCGACCCCGCCTGCGCCCATGCCCGCGGTCTCGGCGGCGCTGCTATCGGAGGGGCGTCGTACCCCGGCGGCGCCGTTCGCGGCTTTGATGCCGGCCGAGTCGCGCCGTACGCCGGCAGCGCCGTTTGCGGCGGCGCTGCCGCCCCCGCTACCAGGCTTGGCCCGGCGTACCCCGTCGGTGCCGTGGTCGGATCTGGGCACCCACAGCGACGCCGCACGCTCGACGCCGTCGCCATCGCCGCCGTCACCGGCGCGGCGCACCGGTCAGGTGCCGGTGCAGGAGCCATGGCCCGGCGATCCGGCGCCAGCCCTGGGCTCGGCCCCGCCTCGCCGCACGGGCGCGCCAATTGTGGTGCCGCAGCAGCTGGCGATTCGCCCGCGCACCCTGACTCCGTTCGTGGCGGGCGGCAGCGCCCGCGTGGCGCGGAAGCCGTGGCTTGCGCGGGTGCTCATGGGGATGCTGATGGCCGTCGGCGCCGGCGCCGCCATCGTGCACTTCGGAGTGATTCCGCTGCCGCTCGTGGCGGTGTGGCTGCAGCCGGCGCAGTTGCAAGTGATGTCGCAACCTGAGGGAGCCGAGGTGTACCTCGACGGCCAGTTGCAGATGTCTCGTACGCCAGCCAGCGTCACGGTCCGCCGAGATCGCAAGGGCCACGCGGTCGAGGTCCGCAAGTCTGGGTTTGTGCCGATGCGGCAGTCGCTACGTTTCGACAAGAGCAGGAATCTGGCCGTGTCCCTGGTGCTGCCGCCGCGCAGCCAGCCGGTGCTCGAGCAGCTACCTGGCGCGGCAAAACCGGCAGAGGCAGAGGCGCCCGGGCAGCCGCCCGCGGCGCCCGAGCCGGTCGCGATCCCGGGCGGCCCTGCACCGGCGGCGACGGTGGCTCAGCCCGCTCCCTCGCAGTGATTGGCGGGCGCGCGCGGAAACGGCGTGCGTGGCGCGCTTGCGGGCGTTGGCCGGGGCGGCGGGCGTGTGGTGGAGCCTGTGGCGCGTACGAACGGAGCTGGCGGCCGGCGTAGTGTGACCGGCGGGGCGGGTAGCAACGGGCGGCCGCCCCAGATCGCACCCGGTGGGTTTGGCAGCGGAACGCCCGCGCCGGGCTGGCTGACCGAGCGCGGCTTGAGCAGGAGCTGCGCCGTGGTGGGACCGCTCACCGCCAGGTGCAGCCGGAGCCTGCGCACCATCTTGCGTCCGATGCCCTTGATGCGCACCAGTTCCTCGACGGTGCGGAACGGGTGCGCCTTCCGATACGCGAGGATGTTGCGCACCTTCGTTGGGCCGATGCCCGACAGAAACTGCAGCTCGTCGGGGCTGGCGGTGTTCATGTTGATCACGCCCTCCAGCACGCGCACCGTCTCGGCCCGCGCGGGCTCAGGGGCGACCACGAACAGCAAGACCAGAGCCAACAGCATGGGTCGCGCACGCATGACGCCGGGTCTTCGGCCGCCGCCGCTCCGGGTTGCGTCGGAGCCAGGATCTATTCGCGATGGTCGCCTAGAGCCACGCGCCCGGGCAAGCATGCGGCGCAAGGTGATAGAACCGCGGCCATGCTGCCGAGACTTGTCACGCTGGGGACGTTGACCTTGTGCGCTTGCGCGCATCAAAGCCCGGGCGGGGCGATCGCCGTTCCCGGTGCGACTGCAATGGCTGGCAGCGGCGGCGCGCCCTCGCCTGTACCGGCCGCGAAGCTCGCCGCGCCCGGTGGTGGTGACGGTGACTTTCGCATCGGGCCCGAGTATCCGCGCAGCCCGGACCTCGCTGACAAGGGCGCGCCGGTCGGACGCAGCTTTCAGCTCATCATGAAATCGTCCGACAGCCGCATCTACAACGGGACGGACGAAACCTTGCTGGAAAAGAACCGCCACCCGTTCGAGCGCAAGGTATTCGTGTACGTGCCGGCCAAGTACAAGGACGGCACGGCGGCGCCCATCCTGGTGATGCAGGACGGTCCGTCGCAGCTCGACAACGTGAAGCGCGCGCTCGACAACCTGACGCACGAGACGGATCCAGCGCGCCGCTTGCCCGCATTCGTGGCGATCTCGGTGGCCAACGGCGGCGGCGACAGCAAGGGCAGCGAGCGCGGCCTCGAGTACGACACCATGTCCGACCGCTTCGCCCGCTTCATCGAGACCGAGGTGCTACCGGCCGTGCTGGCCGACCCCGCCGTCAAGGACGCGTACCCCCACCTGGCCTTCACCAGCAATCCGGACGGCCACGCCACCATGGGTTGCAGCTCGGGTGCTGCTGCGGCGTTGACCATGGGCTGGTTCCGTCCCGACCTGTTTCGCCGGCTCATCACCTACTCGGGGACGTTCGTTGACCAGCAGGACGACGATGCGGCCGAGGAGGCCAAGTTTCCGCTAGGCGCGTGGGAATACCACTCGGGCCAGTCGCTCATCGCCAACGAGGCGCCCAAACCGTTGCGTATCTTTCTGCACAACGGCGAGAAGGACAACGGCTACAACAAACCCGAAAGCGGGTATCACAACTGGGTGATGGCCAACCAGCGCACCGCCGCGGCCCTGAAAGCGAAGGGCTATCACTACCGGTATTTGTTCGCGACCGCGTCGGGTCATTGCACCGGTAGCGTCCAGGCCCACACGTTGCCGGAGACGTTGTTGTGGGCGTGGCGCGGTTACCCGACCGAGTAACGCTTCGTCGCGAAGTGGTCGAGCACGATCATTTGCCGCTGCGCTCAGCGATCTGGCGAGCCAGATCCCGCAAGACGGGTAATGCTTCTCGATCCTTCGGCCGCCCCGCGGCTTCCTTGGACCGAATGATGTCCTCGATCGAGGCGGTCGGGGCGATGACACCACCCAGATCGAAGCGTTGCTCGCGCAAGACCAGATCCTGGTAGCCGCCGGTGCCCGATGGCGTGAACGCAATGTCCATGTCACCGGCCTCGGTTTCGAGGTTCAGCAGTTCGACACCGGCCAGAAACTTCGCGTCGCACGCGAACGGTAAGCCACCCTCCGCGCCCTCGGTCCTGATCCGTGCACGAAGCTCGACCAGGGCTGCGGCCAGCCGTTGAAGATTGGGTAGGTCGCGCGCCGGACAGACGTCGGTGTCACCCGTCCTCATCGGCGATCCGTGCAGTGTGGCCCCCACTCCTCCAATGAGGACATAGCGGACACCGTGACGGTTGAGCGTCTCGACGACCATATCGGGACGGTAGCCGGGCATCAGGGCCGATCGAGGCGGCGGGCGTGCCGAGCCAGTTCCTCGAAAGCCAGCATGTCCATTAGGTACGACAGGCGTTGCGCGGGCGTCATGCGCAGACGGGCAGCGATCTGACTGCGCTCGTCGCTGGACAGGCGGACGTCGCTCGCACGGTCAGCCAAACTGATCGAGGCGTCAACTGGCGTGTCGCCCATGCTTCGCAGTCTACACCTTCGACTTCCACGGTGCGCCTGTCGTGCCCCCAAGCCGGCGGCGGAACACGCGCCGGATCAAGCCATGGATCCGCCCCCGTCGTCCAGCCAGAACACCTTCGTGCTCGACGGTCACGATCTCGCCGGTGCCCGCGTTTACGCTCATGCTTGATTCCTCTCTGTTAGAGTCGTTGGGCGCATGAGAGACCGGGGCATGTTCTTCCGAACGGCTCAAATATCGGTTGTGGCGATCCTGGGTCTTTGCTGCGATGGCGACGAGGGCGTTCAGAAAGACGCATGTGGTCGGATTGAGCGGGTCTGCGAGTGGAACGATGCTACCCAGCAGTTCGACCGGAACTGCACATTCGTATCACCTTCCGACGGTGGGAGTCCGGGTTGCGATGGCGGCCCCCCGGCTCCACGAGGCGGAGGCGATCAATGAATGAAGCTGGGCGATCGTGGACCCCAAAGCCCCCAACCGTCAGCCCCGGAAGCTGGCGTGATCGAAGTGGTACTCGCCTGCAATGCGGACGGTGCCGTCGACGAATGCGTGTAGGCGAACCGTCAGGCTGCGATCGGGGAAGGTGCGAACCAGGTCACCGGGCAGCGCGTAGCTGACCCGGTCGCCGGTGCCGGCCGTGCGCGCGCGCAGGATCGGGACATCCTCAAGCAGGTGGATCTGTGCTCCGTCCTCCAGGATCTCGATGTCGGCGCGCCCGGCGGCGGCCAGGTCCGCCGATAGCCAGGTCACCACCAGATCATCCTCTGCCCCGACAGTGCACGCGATGCGGTCGCCCGGGGAGGCGCGGTAGTGGCGGAGGTGGACGCCGTGCGCGTCGAGGCTTGCCGACATGGTGTCGGTGAGCGCGATGCGGAATCCGCCGCGCCGCCGGACCACCTCGGGGATCGCTCGCACGATGCTGACCGTCCGATCCAGGCGGCGCTCGCACCAGGCGCAACCGAAAAGATGCTCCTCGAAGCGGTCGATTTCGTCCGGCACGAGATCGCCTGTCCACCAGTCGACCAGGGTATTGAACGGAATCGGGGTGGCACAGGTCATGCGGCACTCTCGATGCATTCGGCCAGGCGCGACAGCGCGCGGTGCCGCAGGACGCGCACGTTTCCCGGCAGTACCCCCAGCTCGGCGCCGATCTCGTCGGCCGATCGGTCGGCGAAGAACGTCAGGACCACCACCGCGCGTTCGCGCTGGGCAAGTGCCTCCAGGCATCGCCTCAGGCGGTCAACGTCGACGCTCGGCGCGGCTTCGGGGTCTGGAACAAGGTCGGCGCCGAAGATCTCGAGCAACCTCGCCCGTCGTCGTTCGCCGCGGGTGATCTCGATCGCGGTCAAGCGGCACGTGCCCAGGACGAATGAAGCGAAGCGTTCGGGCTCGCGCACGCCGCCGGCGCGAAGTTGTTCGAGTACCCGGACAAGCACCTGCTGGACCAGGTCATCAGCGGCCGCGCCGTCGCGCAGATGTCGGAGGCCGTACAGCCGGACGCGCGGTGCGAAGCGGCGGCACACCTCGCGCTCGGCGTCGCCGTCCGTGCCCGGTGCGGCGCTGGCGATCCGGCGCACGAGATCCGCGTCGGCAACGGCCTCCATCGCAACGAAGGTAGCACGGCGAGTGGACGTGTAACGACAGGACCTCTCATTACACTACCGTGCCGAAAGCGAGGTTCTCATGGCAATCACCAACCGCGAAACAGGCACCAGAATCGACGAAGTGAGCGACGGGCTGTACCGGATCTCGACACCGGTTCCGCCATCCGCCATTCCGGGCGGCTTTACCTTCAACCAGTACCTGGCCATGGACGACGACCCTCTGCTTTTTCACACCGGGCCGCGCCGGATGTTCCCGCTGGTTCGGGAGGCCATAGCCACGGTGGTTCCGCTCGAGCGCCTGCGCTGGATCTCGTTTTCACACTACGAAGCCGACGAGTGTGGATCGCTCAACGAGTTCCTCGCCGCGGCGCCGCGATCGCAACCGCTGTGCGGGATGACCGCGGCCCTGGTGTCTATCAACGACATCGCCGATCGACTTCCCCGTGCGCTCGTCGACGGTGAATCGGTTTCCCTGGGCAAGAAGCAGGTGACCTGGCTGGACGCGCCGCAGGTGCCTCACGCGTGGGACTGCGGGTTCCTGTTCGAATCGACGACCCGGACATTGCTGGCGGGAGATCTGTTCACGCAGCCCGGGGCCAGCCATCCGCCGGTGACCGAGTCGGATATCCTCGGCCCCAGCGAAGCCTTCCGGGGAGCCATGGACTACTACTCACACAGCACGAAGGCGGGACCGCTTCTGGAGAAGATCGCGGCGACGCAACCCACGACGCTCGCGTGCATGCACGGAGCGGCGTGGCACGGCGACGGAGCGAAGCTTATTCGTGCGCTGGCGCGTATCCTCGCGCCCCAGGGAGACCATCATCGACCATGACCATACGTCCCACCGCGCTTGTCACCGGCGCATCGTCCGGAATCGGGGAAGCCTACGCCGAGCGGCTGGCGCGGGATGGTCATGATCTGATCGTGGTGGCTCGGCGGAGCGACCGGCTCGAGGCGCTCGCCGCACGGCTCAGCAAGGAGACCGGCGTTTCGGTCGAGCCCATGGTTGCCGACCTTGCCGATCGCGCGGCGCTTGCCCGCGTCGAGGCGCGCATCGTCGAGGATGAGCGTCTGGCGGTTCTGGTGAACAACGCGGGATTCGGCGCCTATCGGCGCTTCGCGGAGATCGATGCCGCGGTCGCGGACTCGTTGATCGAAGTGCACATCCGCGCGGTGGTGCGGCTGACGCGTGCGGCCTTACCCGGCATGCTGAAGCGTGATGCCGGGGCGATCGTCAACATTGCATCGTTGCTGGCGCTGTCGGGTACGGTCCCGCCGGATCCTTTGCCGATGCGCGCGGTTTACGCGGGAGCCAAGGCGTTCCAGCTTGCGTTCACGCAGACGCTTGCCGGCGAGCTTGGCAAGACGCGCGTGAAAGTGCAGTGCTGTTTACCGGGACTGGTGGCGACCGAGTTTCATACGGTCCAGGGCGTAGACATGAGTCGCATGCCGCGGATGTCCTCGGCCGATGTCGTGCAAGCGTGCATCGCCGGGCTCGCCCGAGGCGAGGTGGTGTGCGTGCCGGCGCTTGAGGACGCGGCCGTGTTCGACCAGGTCGGCGAAGCGCAGCGCGCAGTGCTGCCGGCGGCGCGACAGCCCGCGGTCGCGGCACGCTACCGCGCGTAGCGCGTAGATCGGTTGGGGAGTGCTCCGGTGTATCTTCGTGCTGTACTGATCGTAGGCTGTTCTGGCGGAGGCTAAGCATGACCAACATCGGCGAACTGATCGGGATCGTCGCGTTGTCTGCGGCCATCGGCTGTGGAACCAACGACAACGGGCTGGCGGGCCCGGGCACCGAACCGCCGGCCGTCACGGGCGGGGCGGGAGCTTGCGTGGGCGACGCCTGCCAGTGCACCAACAAGCAGAGCTGCACGGTGGATTGCGGCGGCTCACAGGCCTGTGCCAGCGACTGCCACCAGGCCGTGGCGTGCCAGGTCGCCTGCCGCGACAATTGCAACATCGACTGCCACGAAGCGCAGAGCTGCAACCTGAATGCCGGTAACAAGGCCGCGCTCGACTGCCACCAGGCCAAGGCTGTCTGCACCGCGCATGCGGGTGACGACGGTCGGATCGACTGCCACGGTGCCGGCCGCTGCGACGTCGTCGCGGGTGCGCGTGCCACCATCGACTGCAAAGGCGTCAAGGGTGGTTGCGCGGTCACCGCCGGAGCCGGCAGCGTGATCGACTGCCGCGACTCGGGCGCCTGCAAAGTGACGTGCGCCGGCCAGTGCGTGGTCAGCTGTGGCGACAAGAGCGTCACCGTGTGTCCAGACGGGCGCACCAGGGTCTGCCAGGGCACGCCCTGCTGACAGAGAAGCAGGGTCGCGCGAAGGATCCACCTTGGGCGGGCACCAAAGGACGGACATTCCTTTCTCATGAGGTAATCGCATGACACCTGCCGCTCTACGCCGCCGCAGTTTCTTTGTCGCTGTTGGCATCTTGCTTTCTGTCCCACTCGCTTGTGGCAAATCGGGCGGGCTCCCGGTCGAAGATCAGGACGGGGGAGCCGCGCAAGCGGGCGCGACTGGCGCGGGCGGGGGCGCTGCGGGAACACCCGGTGGCAGCACTGCCGTGGGCGGCATGTCAGGTCGCGCCGGCGCGGGCGGCGCAGCTTCGACCGGAGGCGGCGGGCCCGGCGGTGGTGGCGGATCGGCGGCCGGGGGATCGTCCGCCGGCGGGACCGCGGGCGGCCGCGGCGGCGCGCCTGGTCTCGACGCCGGCGCGCAGATGCCGCCGACGGCCGGGTGCCAGGCTGGCACCATGTGCATGGCCGGGTGCACCCAGGCGTGCATCGTCGATCGCAGGCCGGGCACGGCCGCGTGCTCGTGCACGGGCGGCCGCCTGGTGTGTGCCACCTGCAGCGCGCCGGATGCCGGCGGGGCCGATGCCTTGAACGTACCCGCGTGCATCCGCAGTCAGGGCAACATGAGCTGTCCCGCGGCCGCGACCTATTGCCAGGTCCCCGGCCCCGACGGTGGCCGCCCCGGCCTGTGCGTGTGCCCGACCGCGGGCAATCAGGGCTGGGAGTGCGACCAATAGTGAGGTTGCGCTTGGTGGGCCGGTCAGGACGAAAGGAAACTATGCACCTTGCCCTTGGGCATCGCTCTTGCGCGCGCGAAGAACTCGGTTTCGGTGATCTGCGTCGGCCACTCGAGATTGATGGTCAACATGAAACCGGGTGGCTCCTGCAGCTTCTCGACCGAGATGGCGGCCAGCTGGAGCAGGAAGGCGAGATCGCGCATGAGCGCCTTGCCAGGATTCTTCACCGCGTAGCAGTGCGCCGTACGCGTCGTTAGCTGGTCGAGCCTGAGCGCGCGCTGGTCGAGCAGCAGGTTCAGCACCTGGACGTGGCGTGCTGACATGACTCGTTTTCGCGGCGACTTGAGTCGGCCGAACAGATCGGCGACCGTGTTGCGGTAGAGCGCCTTTGCCACCTGCAGACGGATCTCGCCGAACAAGCGGCGGCACTGGATCTCGATGCCCTTGAGCGCGAAGGCGAGGAACGGCGTCAGATCGTGGCCGGCCGATCGCGTGTCGCCGAGGGCCTGAAGGTAGGCGGTTTTCTCCTCGTAGTAGTAATTCGACATGGCGATGAACAGCGTGTCGCGCAGGCCGATCCTCTGCAGCATCAGCGCTTCCAGGGCGCGCGCGGTGCGACCGTTTCCGTCCAGAAAAGGGTGCATCGCCGCGAGCATGACGACGAGCACAGCAAGGTTCACGCGACGCATGCGCCGCAGGCCACACCCCCGACTGACGCGGCCGACGCCGATCCGCGTGCTACGGTACTGGCGGCGTTCATGAGCGAAGGCGAGCGAAGCGGACACGCGCTCGAACCCACGATGCTCTTCGACCAGGGCACGCGGTCGGGGCGCACCATCGACGTGGACCCGTTGATCGGATCGAAGTTGCGCCACTTCGATATCGAAAAGCTGCTGGGCCGCGGCGGTATGGGCTCGGTGTACCTGGCTCGCGACACGTCGCTCGACCGGCCAGTTGCGATCAAGGTGCTGTCGCCCGAGGTAGGTCACCACTCCGACGTGGTCGCTCGCTTCGAGCGCGAGGCGCGCGCACAGGCGCGCCTGGTCCACCCCAACGTCACGCAGATCTATTTCATCGGCGAGGACCGCGGCACGCACTTCTTTGCCATGGAATACGTGCCCGGGCCGGCGCTGAACGCCGTGCTTGAGCGTGGGCGCGTGCCGTGGCCGGACGCGCTTGAGTACGCGCTGGCGGCGGCGCGGGGCTTGCGCGCGGCGCTCGCGCACGGCTTCATCCACCGTGACGTCAAGCCATCGAACCTCATGCTCGACCCCGACAGCCGCGTGAAGATCCTGGACTTCGGCCTGGTCAAGAGCACCCGCGGCGATGTCGAACTGACCCGCGACGGCGCCATCGTCGGCTCGCCCCTTTACATGGCGCCCGAACAGGGCCGCGCCGAGGACGTCGACCACCGCGCCGACATCTATTCGCTCGGCTGCGCGCTCTACCACATGCTGACCGGCCGCCCGCCGTTCACGGCGGCGTCGGACGTCGGCGTCATCTCGATGCATGTGACCGATCGCGCGACCACGGTGCGGGTGCACTCGCCCGAGGTGCCCGAGGCCCTGGAACGCATCGTCGAGCGCATGATGGCCAAGCGTCCAGCCGATCGCTTCGCGACCTACGACGAGCTACTCGCTGCGCTTGAGGGCGCGCGGCCCGGGCGGTCCGAGCACACCGGGTTCCCGATGCGCGCCTTGGCTCTGACCATCGACGTCGCGCCCCTGCTCGCGGCGGCGGCGTTCGTGGGGGTCTGGGCGGCGGCGCTGGCGGCCGTCTACTTCGTGCTGTGTCACCGCTTCGGCGGCCGCACACTCGGCAAGTGGCTGCTGGATCTCAAGGTCACCGCGGCCGACGGCGAGCCGCTGTCGTGGCAAGCGGCGCTGCTACGTTTCGCTGCATTTTCGTGGGGCGCGCTGGCGTGGTCGGCGCTGGGTGCGGTCGTCTACTTCGTTCATCGCCACGATCACGTCGCGTTCGAGCTGTCGCGGCTGTCGTGGAAACAGTCGCTCTTGCCGGTCATCTACGCTTCGCTTGCGGGCACCATCTTCGTTGGCTGGCTGGGGGGTTTCCTGCTGGCGGTGTTTCACCCCGGCAAGCGCGCGTTGCACGATCTGCTGGCGCGCACCGTGGTTGCCTACGTCCCAGCGCCGCCCGGTAGCCGGCGCGCCCGGGTACGGCGGTTTCTTGCCGCTCGGCTAGCTCGCCAGGGCGGCCGCTAGTGTCGCCGGTGGTGTAGGGTGATGGCCGGCTGCGCGTGATGGAAACTTTTCGCGCCAGCAGCCGAAGCCCTCACGCCTTGGACACCGCCACCGTCGCCTCCGAGATCAGCAGCCTCGAGCGCTCGTTCGCGCTCGAAGACCGCGCCGATCCGGGCGTGCGCGCCGCGTGGTCAGCGCGGCTGGAAAAGTTGCGCAACGCCTTCCGCGCCCGGCCCGACGCTTTTTCCCAGCACGCCATAGCGATCCTGAAGCAGATCGGCGAAGCGCTGCGGCAGTCAGCCGCGGCGCGGGCGCGCGACGCCGCAACCGGCGCCAACCCCCACGCGGTCCTCAAGGGTGTCTTCGGCTACGACCGTTTCCGCCCCGGCCAGCAGGAGATCATTGATGCCGTGATGGCCGGCCGCGATTGCATCGGCATCATGCCGACCGGCGCCGGCAAGTCGCTCACCTACCAGATCCCGGCGCGGCTGCTCGGCGGCACCACGCTGGTGATCTCGCCGCTCATCGCCCTGATGAAGGACCAGGTCGACGCGGTCACCGAAGCCGGCTTGCGCGCGACGTTTCTCAATTCGAGCCTGACCCCCGAGCAGCGCCGCGAGCGCATGGCCACATTGTGGGCCGGCGGCTACGAGCTGGTGTACGCCGCACCCGAGGGCCTGGAGGCGTCGGCCGGCGCAGCGCTGGCGCGGGCGCGCCTGTCGCTTATCGCGGTCGACGAGGCTCATTGCATCAGCCACTGGGGCCACGACTTCCGCCCGTCGTACCGGAATCTGGCCGGGCTCAAGCGCAGGTTCGGTGCTGTGCCGGTGCTGGCGCTGACCGCCACCGCCACCCCCGAGGTCACCCGCGACATCATCGAGCAGCTGGCAATGAACGATCCGGTGCGCTTTCGCGGCAGCTTCTTCCGCAAGAATCTGCGCATCCGGGCCGTGCGCAAGGGTGGCGACGGTGGCGCCGTGGGCGAGCAAGTGACCGATCTGGTACGCGCGCGCCGCGGCCAGAGCGGCATCGTCTATTGCCTGTCGCGCAAGGCGACCGAGAGCACCGCGGATCGCCTGCGCCGCCACGGCATTGCCGCAGGCGCCTACCACGCCGGCCTCGATCCCGAGGCGCGCAACCGGGTCCAGGATGCCTTCCGCCGCGACGACATCGACGTGGTCGTCGCCACGGTTGCCTTCGGCATGGGCATCGACAAGTCGAACGTCGGCTACGTCATCCATCGCGACATGCCCCGATCGATCGAGTCGTACTACCAGGAGATCGGCCGCGCCGGCCGCGACGGGTTGCCGGCGGATTGCGTGCTGTTCTATTCGTGGGCCGACGTGCTGGCCTACGATCGATTCGGCGACGAGGTTTCGGGCGACGTAGCCGCCCGACAGCGCGCGCAGGTGCGCGAACTGTTTCGCCTGGCTGACCAGGCCACCTGCCGCCACCAGGCGGTCATCGGCCACTTCGGCGAGGGCATTGCTGCCTGCGGTGACGCTTGCGACGTGTGCGTCGGGTCCGATTTCCTGGTGCCCGTGCCCGGTGCCGCTGCGGGGCCAGAGCGTGTGCGTGACAGACGCAAGCGCGGCGAGCGTCCGCCGACCCAGGCCCCGGAAGTGGCGCCGCCGTCATCGGCCGACGAAGAGTTGTTTCTGCACCTCAAGCAGTTGCGCAAGCGCATCGCCGACCAGCGCCAGGTACCCGCCTACGTGGTGTTCAACGACGCCACGCTGCGCGCGATGGCCGAACAGCGCCCGGCCACCGTCAGCGAGCTGCTTGCTATCCCCGGTGTCGGGCCCAAGAAGCTGGCCGCCTACGGCGACGCTTTCCTGGCCGCACTCGGCGAGTGAAACCGCCGCCGCCGTGGTGCGGGCGGTCAGCCCGGCCGAACCATGGCCAGACCCAGGACGCGTGGCATCCCGCGGTTTCCTCGCTATCCTCGCCAGCGCGAACATGCAGTTCTTGGCGCAGCAGTGCCCCTGGTATCTGGCCGGCATTCTCATTGGCCTGCTCGCGGCTGGCATGCAGTGGACCGCGAACTTGCCGCTCGGTGCAACCGGCGCCGTCGTTGGTGTCACGTCGTGGGTCGGCAATCCGTCGGCGGGTCCAGGCTGGCGGGTGTTCTTCTTCATCGGCATCGTGCTCGGGGCGTTCGCACACGCGATGCTGTCGGGCACGTTCGCGCCGTCGTTCGCGCACGGCGGATTCGACGCGCGCTTCGGTGCTGCGCTCGACACCAAGGCGCCGCTCTTGCTGGGCGCCGGGCTGCTCATAGGTTTTGGCGCGCGCTGGGCCGGCGGCTGCACCTCGGGACACGGCATCTGCGGCATGTCGCGCCTGTCGCCGGGCAGCCTGGCCGCCACCATGACCTTCGTCGGCACGGCGGTGGTGGTGGCGCAGATCATCACCCGTACGGTCGGTGGCCCGTGATCGCGTCGTCGCGAGGCAACAAGATCGTTGGGCTCCTGTTCGGGGTCGGTTTCGGTTTCTGGCTGTCATGGACCCGCTTCGTGGACTACGACCAGATCGTCGGCGCGCTGCTGTTTCAGCGCTTCTACCTGTGGTTCATGTTCGCCACCGCCGTGGCGAGCGGTGTGCTGTTCTTCCGCGTGCTCAAGCTTTCGCGCGCACGCACTCTGCTCGACGGCGTCGCGGTCGCGTGGGAGGTGCGCCCGCCGGCGCGCGCTCACATCTTGGGCAGTGTGCTGTTCGGCGCTGGCTGGGCGGTGGCGGGCACGTGCCCGGGTCCGGCCATCGCGCAAGTCGGGCGCGGGCAGCTGTCGGGGTTGTTCACGCTGGCCGGCATCTTCGTTGGTGTGGCGCTGGCCGGCTTCGTCCAGCGCCGCCGCTTCGAGGCGCAGAACGCGCCCGAACCCTGCACTGGCGAGGTGCAGGAAGGCGCCAGCGCCTGAGTCGTGTCTGAGCCGGCACCGGCCAGAAGTACCATTGGTTCCGTTTATCATGATAAAACGTACCGATGGTCATCCAGAGGCGGTTGCGCTTGCCGTCGGACCGCAGCGTCCTGTTGCTGGGACCCCGCCGCGTTGGCAAGACCACCTACCTGCGTGACCAGCTCGAAGGCGTCGACGTCTGGATCGATCTGCTCAAGACCGACGAGTACCTCGCCTACGCCACGCGCCCAGCATTGCTACGCGAGCGCTACGCCGCCGGCCGCGGCCTCCTGGTCATCGACGAGGTGCAACGGCTGCCGGACTTGCTGTTCGAGGTGCACTGGCTCATCGAGAACAGCAAGCGTCGCTTTCTGCTTTCCGGATCGAGCGCCCGGGCCCTACGCCGCCGGGGCGTGACCAATCTGGCCGGTCGGCTACGTACCGTGCGGCTGTTTCCGTTGACCTGGCATGAGCTAGGCGGAAGCTACGATCTGCTGCAACGCTTGCAGCACGGCTGCCTGCCACCGGTGGTGTTTGCCGACGATCCCGCCGACGAGTTGCGCGCATACTGCGGCGAGTACTTGCGCGAGGAGATCCAGGCCGAGGGGCTGGTGCGCAGCCTGGCTACCTTCACGCGGTTCCTCGAAGCCGCGGCGCTGGCCAACGCCCAGCTGGTGTCCTACGCGCCCATCGCCAGTGACTGCGGCGTGTCAGCCAAGACCGTTCAGGACTACTTTCAGATCCTCGAAGATACGCTGCTCGGGTTTCGCCTGGAGCCGTGGACACGCACCAAGAAACGCCGCGCGATCCTGAGTCCGAAGTTTTACTTCTTCGACTGTGGCGTGCCGAACGTTCTGCTCGGCCGCACGCTGTCGCGCAAGACACCGGAATTCGGGCATGCGTTCGAGCACGCCATGGTGCTGGAAACCGTGGCCGCTGCGCACTACGACCGGCGCTTCGAGAAAGTGCGGTTCTGGCGATCGGCGAGCGGGTTCGAGGTCGACTTGCTGCTCGACGATCACACCGCGGTGGAGTTCAAGTCAGGCAACGTGCACGACAGCGACACCGTCGGCCTGCGTGCGCTGGGCGAGGAGATGCGACTCAAACGAAAGTGGGTGGTGTGCACCGAGCCGGTGGCGCGCCGCCTGGCCAATGGGATCGAGGTGTTGCCGTGGCAGGAATACCTGACCCGGCTACGCGCGCTGTGACTCGGGCTCGCGCAGCCGCTGTCGCATACCCCAGGCCGCCCAGCCGACACCGGCGGCGAACAGCGCCAGCATGACCGCCGCCCACGTCGGCGCGGCGCCGGCGGAGCGGAACCAGGTCGGAAACCACACGTCGATGGGGATGGGGTCGAAGATGGCGGCGAGGTTCGGCGGCACGCGCGTGAGGATGCGTCGCCAGGGCATGTCGGCCGCCAGATCGCCGCCCCAGAGTTTGTGTTTCAGCATCCACAAGTGCCCCGGCACCGGCGACAGCTCGGGGATGAACACCGTCGCCACGTAGGCCAGGGCCTCGTCAGTCCCGGGCGCGCGCAGGTTCTGGGCGATGCGGATGTAGTGATCCCAATAGAACGCGCAGCCCAGCACCTGTACCGCCTGGCTTGTGGCTGACAACAGGGCGATGCCGGCCAGCGCCAGGCGCTTGATGCCTTTGTCGAACACCGACTGCATCCACGGCGCCGCGGGCAGCAGCAGAAGCGGCGTCAGCGGCACCAGGTAGCGCGGCCCCCAGCACTGCCCGCCGTACCATGATCGAAACTTGAGATAGGGCAGGAACAGCGACAGGCACAGGCCGACCAGCAGCAAACCGCGGCCCCGATCGCGTCTGAAGTACGCCGGCAGCCCCAGCAGTCCCAGCAGCAGGATGGGGCTGTAGACCAGGAACGATCGCCCCGGCGACACCAGATAGCCGAACAGGGCGTCGTAGCCGGCGGCAGTCCACAGCTCGCCGCCCGCCGTGCTGTAGCCGGTGTCGAACCAGGTGCCGGTCTTGACCCGGTTGTTGGCCAGCATCGCGAATCCCAGCGGTACGAACACCGCCGTGGCTGCGCCCACCGCGCGCCACAGCGGCCGGCCCAGCGCGCGGCCTCGCCACACGACGTAGATCGCCGCCACCGCGACCGGCAGCAGGTTGTACAGCTTGGTGTTGACCAGCCACCCGCACACCAGTCCCGCGACCACACCCCCCAGCAGAGTGGGTGTCACGGCCAGGGCGCTGGCGCGCTCGAACAGCAGCAGCAGCAGCAAGGTCTGCAACGCCTCCGACCACGGCACGCGCGCATAGATCACCAGCAGCGTCTGCAGGCCAAGCGCTAGCGACAGCCACAGGGCCACCCGTCGCCGCGCGCCTTCCCGCTGCGCCAGTGCGAAGAACAGCGCGCAGGCGGCGGCAGCTAACAGCGACGGTGCGACATGCGGCATGTACACGCGCAACAGGGCGACCGGCGCCTTGGGCAACGCAGTCAGGGCCTTTTCGGCCAGGTACGTCGGCAGCAGCGTGATGACGTTGCCCAGTGGGTAAAGCCCGTACTTCTTGCCGTCGCGAAACGTGAAGAAGAACGACGGCCCGCCTATGTCGAGCTGCAAGGTCTGCTTATCGATCAGGGCCCGGGCGGTCTCCCACATGATCTTGCCGTCGGCCCACGGCGGCTCTATTTCGGCAAACGCCAGGTAGACACAGGCGAGCAGGCAGAAGATACGGACCTTCATCGTGGGCGCAGCGAGCGGACCACGGCTTGCGACGTCGGGTCAAGCTGCCACGCCCACGTGGCGACCGAAAGCCGTTGTAGATTGGCCGCAATGTACCAGGGACTCAAGGTCGTGCTCATCGCGCCGGTATTGAACGAGGAGAAGAAGATCGGCGAGGTCGTCCGGCGCGCGCCACGCGACATCGTCGACGAGGTGCTGGTGGTCGACGACGGCTGCACCGACGCTTCGCCTGCGGTGGCCAAGGGCCTCGGCGCCACCGTGCTCGACATGGGCCGCACCGTCGGCGTGGGCGCTGGACTGCGCGCAGGCTTCGCGTGGGCGCGTGCGCGCGGCTTCGACGTCATCGTGGTCATCGCCGGCAACAACAAGGACGCGCCGGAGGAGATCCCGCGGCTGCTCGATCCCATCGCCGCTGGTACCGCCGACTTCGTCCAAGGCTCGCGCTTCCTGCCCGGCGGGCGCACCGGCGGTATGCCGATCTACCGTCACGTCGCCACGCGGCTACACCCGCTGTTGTTCTCGCTGGCCGCTCGCAAGTGGGTCAGCGAGTCGTCGAACGGTTTTCGCGCCTTTCGCACATCATTGCTCGACGACTCGCGCATCAACCTGGACCAGGACTGGCTCGACGAGTACGAGCTCGAGCCCTACCTGTATTTCAAGATCATCCGCCTCGGTTACCGCACCGCGGAGGTGCCGGTGACCAAGATCTACCCACCCAAGAGCCTGGGCTACACCAAGATGAAACCGATCACCGGTTGGTGGTCGATGCTTCGACCCATCGTGTTGCTGGGCCTGGGTCTGCGCGAATGAACCCGCCGGGTCCGCCGGCCATGTGGTATTCACGGGCTCCGCAACGGAGGACACCATGGCCAAGACCAAGAAAAAGTTGGTGAAAGCAGGGCAGGCCAAGCAGAAGGTGGCCGCCAAGGCCCCAGCGAGGGCGGCGGTGAAAGTGGTCGCCAAGGGCAAGCAGAAGGCGACCAAGAAGGTCCTCGGCAGGGCCGCCCCGGTGAAGACCAACGGTTCCCGGGTTGCCGCCAGGCCGGCGCAGCGTTCGAACGTGCCCGCGCCCGCCGCGCCTCGCTACCGGACCGTGACGCCGTTCCTGAACATCAAGGGAGCCGCGGCAGCCATCGACTTCTACAAGGCGGCGTTTGGCGCGACCGAGCGGATGCGCATGCCGGGGCCGGGCGGCCTGGTCATGCACGCCGAGATCGTCATCGGCGACTCGGTGGTCCTGATAAGCGACGTCATGCAGAACCCCGAGACGCACTCGTCCCTGCATGTGTTCGTCGCCGACTGCGACGCGTGGTTCGCCCGCGCCGTGGCCGCCGGCGCCTCGGTGAAGATGCCACTTGCCGACCAGATCTGGGGTGACCGCTACGGCCAGGTGACTGACCCGTTCGGCAACAGCTGGTCGATCGCGACACACAAAGAAGACGTGTCCGACGCTGAAATGAAGAAGCGCATGGCCGCTCTGCAGCCACGGCCGGGTGCCAGCGCCAGCGAGTCCTGATCGGAGTCCTGATCGACGGTTGCCGGCTGGCTGCGCCCGGTCGGTTGCGTCGGGCAAAAAAAAGCGCGCCGGGAACGGCCATCAGCCACTCACCGGCGCGCCATCCGCTACTGGACTGGTTCTCTAGCTAGCGCAAACCTGCGCCGCCAATTTGGGGGTGGACGGTGCGAGCCAGGCCGCCCTACCCGTTGTTGTGGCTCGAAATGCTCGCGAGGCGTTGAACTCAGTAGAGTTCAGTACTGCGATGACGGAGTGACTACGGCCGGTAGGGCTCCTTGCACCTGAACCGGGACGGGAGGCGGAGAGAACCAATATCGTTCGGTTGATTGCGTTTACCCATGCGTTCGTCCTCCTTCTGTAGCCAATCGGTCGCGGATGCATTTTTATCGTAGCGCACGCGCGCTCGGAGTTCCAGAACGGTTTTGCACGTCGCGCACGGTTTCGCGGGCCGCGGGGCCCTTCTGCTAACCTGCGCGCACCAATGAGCAGCCAGCCATCCGGCGGACGCGGCGCGCGCTTTTCGGGCGCGATGGACGAGGCCGCCGCAGCTTTGAATGCAAGCGTCGCTTTCGATCGCCGACTGTTGCGCGATGACGTGCGAGGCAGCCAGGCCCACGCGCGCATGCTGGCGGAGGTCGGCTTGTTGACTCGCGCCGACGCCGCCGCGATCGTGGCCGGCCTCGACCGCGTGGCCGGTGAGTTCGAGCGCGGTGAGCGTGCTCTCGATCCGGCGCTGGAAGACGTGCACATGAACGTGGAAAGCCGCTTGACCGAGCTCATCGGCGAGCCCGGACGGCGGCTGCACACCGCACGCAGTCGCAACGATCAGGTGGCGACGGATCTGCGCCTGTATGCGTTGGCTGCAGCGGCCGGCATCGTCACCGGCATCGACCAGGCACGCGTGGCGCTGGTGCGGCGGGCGCGCGAGCACGCCGCCACGCTGCTGCCCGGCTACACGCATCTGCAACGCGCGCAGGTGATCACGCTTGGGCATCACCTGCTTGCCTACGCCGAGATGCTGGGCCGCGATCGCGGCCGGGTGCTCGACGCTGCCGCGCGTGCCGCCGAGTGCCCGCTCGGCTCGGGCGCGCTTGCGGCCACCGGGTTGCCCATCGATCGGGTGCGCACGGCGGCTGACCTCGGCTTCCGCGCGCCTACGCGCAACAGCCTGGACGCAGTCTCGGATCGCGACTTCGCCGCCGAGTTGGCCTTCGCGTGCGCCCTTTGCGGTGTGCACCTGTCACGCCTGGGTGAGGAGCTGGTGCTGTGGTCAACCAGTGAGTTCGGCTTCGTGCGGCTGGGTGAGGGCCACTGCTCGGGCAGCTCGCTCATGCCACAGAAGCGCAACCCCGACATCGCCGAACTCTTGCGCGGCAAACCCGGCCGCTTGATTGGCGACGTGGTCGCTTTGTTGACGGTGAGCAAGGGTCTCGCGCTCGCCTACAACAAGGATCTGCAGGAAACGCAAGAGCCGTTCTACGATGCCATCGAGACCACGACGCTTTCGCTTGCCGTGCTACCCCGGCTCGTCTTGGGCCTCGAGTTCGCGGTCGACCGGATGGCGGCGGCGGCGCAGGATCCCGCGCTCGGTGCCACCGATCTGGCCGAGGAACTGGTCCGCCGGGGCCTGCCGTTTCGCCGCGCGCACGAGATCGTGGGCCAGCTTGTGCGCCACGCCGAGCAGCGTGGGGTCTCGCTGCGCGACGTGCCGCCGGCCGAGCTGGCCGGCGTAGCGTCCGAGCTGACGCCCGACGTGCTATCCGCGCTTGATCCCGCTCGCGCTGTCGCCGCCCGCACTCTGCCAGGCGGCCCGGCGCCGTCGCAGGTACTGGTCGAGGTGGCACGCTTGGAAGCCGAGCTGCGGGGGCTCGGCTTCGAGGTGTGACGGCCTCGCGATCAGAACCGGCCCTGTGCGGCCAGGCCGGGCACCAGTCCGAGGCGTCCGTCGCGAGCTTGCACCGGCAGCGCGGTGGGCACGGGCAGCGCCGCGGGGCCATCGGTCCGGCGCGGCGAGGCCGTGGCACTCCGGCGATCATAGTTGCGCGTGATGAACCACCCGGCCAGAAGTCCGATGCCGCCGCCCACCAGGGCGCCCTTCGCAGTGGGTGAATCGGAGGGGAACCGCTCGCAGCGGATGTTCGCGCGGATGCATGCGCCGACGGTGACGGTGAGCGCGCCCGCGACCAGCCCGGCCGCCCCTGCCAGATCCACCAGCGCGACGCGCTGCCACGATGGTCCGTACAGGTGCTGGTCGGGCAGGTACGCGATGGCGAGGCCCGCCGCCAGGCCGGCGTTCATGCCCACCAGAACGGAGATCGGCGTGTGCCGCGCTTCATCGAGGTTGAAAGCCGGCACTGCGGTGGCACCGGCCAGGGCCCCGGCGACCACCGCACTCTGGATGGCGGCGACGCGCCCGTAGTTGGGCGCATGGGCGTCGAGCGAAGTCCCGACCAGCGTGCCGGCACCCAGGCCCAGCGCACCGCCCAACCAACCGGCCCACAGCTTGGGAGAGAAGGCCAAGGCCACCGAGGCGCCCTCAGCGGCGCCAATCCACATGCCGCTGATGCGGTAGAGCGCGATGTTGTCGCGCACGTAGCTGGGCAGAAAAGCTGTCGACACCAGGCCGCCGCCCACGCCACCCACCAGCGCCGCCGCGCCGATCAGCGACGCGGACGCGGGTCGCGTCGGATCGCCGAACATGGCGGAAACCCCCATGCCCGCGCCGACCGCCCCGGCCACGGTCCAGAAGCCTATGAGCTCGGGCCGCCCCGACCGCTGCACGTAGCCGAGCTCGAAGTTCACCGTGCGCTGCTCGCCCGGGCCGACGATCAGCACATCGCGGCGGGCCTCGTAGTCGGTGGCCTCGGCGTAAATCTCGTAGCTGCCCGGATCGAGGTCCTGCAGGTACGGGTTCTGGGCGCGGTTGCCGCGCACGTACAGCGTTGCGTTCGCGGGGCGGGTACGAATCTCGACCCGCGCCGGCACCGGATCGAGCCTGAAGAACAGGTTCTTGGTGTCGCCAACGTCGATGTCGATGTCGAGCGATTGGCTCTTGTGGTTGGCCATGGTCACAGCCAGCCGGTAGCGTCCGTGGGGCACGCCGAAGTCGTTCGGGGCCTGGCCTTCGATCGGGGCCTGGCCGGCCCTCTCGGCGGTGAACACGACGTTGGCGCCGGCCGGCAGGGTGTTGATCACCACGCTGCTTGGCCGCCTGTCGATGGTCTCGATGCGCAGGCGCGCGGTCTCAGCCAGGTCCGGATCGGGGGACACGCTGTACAGGAAGGCTTGGTAGTGGCTCCGGGCGGCCTTGAGCTGCGCCAGGTTGTATTCGCACTGGGCCATCAGGAACACGTAGTCACTGCCCGGGGCGAGCTCGTTCGCCATCTGGAACTCGACCAGCGCCAGGGACCAGTTGCCGCCCTGAAACTGCGTCCGGCCGGATTTCTCGTGGGCCAGGGCCTTGTTCTGCGCGGCGTTCCCCGCTTCGTCAGCGCGCACAGGCGTCGGCCACGCCATGAGTAGCGCCAGGATGATCGAAGCGGAACGTACCACGCGATCAGGTTAGCCCATCACCGGCGGGCTTTCATGGGCGTGGTGGGGGTGGACGTGTTGGCCCGGGGGCGCTGTCCGACGGTGCTCCGCGGGCCGCGGGAGCGATTTCGGAACCGAGAATGCCGCTCTTGGGTTGGGCTGGTGCAGCCGCGGGCGCAACCGGCGGAGCGTCGATGCGCCCGTGCGGGCTGCCGGCACGCAGGCGCGCCGACAGGGGACTGCGGTTGGCGGGCGGCTTCGCGACTTGTGCCGTGGGCGGCGGTGCCACACTCGCCGGCGCTTGGTTGCTTGCCGGGGTCGGTACCGGCAGCAGGGGCGCAGGTGCGGGCGCGGCCACCGGCACGGCGGGTATGGGTGGCGACCGAAATGGCGGCGCCGGGCGTGCCGGCTCCCAGAGGCCCGCGAGCGCCACCGCCACGCCCACGACGACCGTGGCCACCGCGGCGGCGCCCAGGTACCAGCGCGGGGCCGCGCGTCGTTCGGATGTCGCAGCCACCGGTAGGGCCGGCTCGGGCGAGCCGATGTTCTGATCGCCTGCCAGCAAGCGTTCGAGGTCGCGCTCCAGATCAGCCATGCGCTGGGTACGCCGATCGCGATCCTTCTCAAGCGCGCGCATCACCACCGCCTCGACCGCCATGGGAATCCCCAGCTCGGGCCGCAGCTTGGACGGCGGCGGCGGCTCGCGGGTCAGCACCTGGGAAATCACGCCCAGGTAATTGTTGGCGCGGAACGGTACCTCGCCGGTGAGGCATTCGTACAGCATCACGCCCACCGCCCACACGTCGGCGCGGCTGTCGATGTCCTCGCCGCCGCGCGCCTGCTCGGGCGACATGTAAAGCGGCGTGCCCAGCACCATCCCGGTGTGGGTCAGGCGCAGACCCTCGATGCCGTCGTCGCGGGTGCGCACCGCCTTCGACACGCCGAAGTCGACCACCTTGACGAAGTCGAGCTCGCCGCGCCTAACTAGGTAGACGTTCTCGGGCTTGACGTCGCGGTGGACGATGCCCTTGTCGTGCGCGGCGTGCAGCGCGCTTGCCACCTGGCGTGCGATGCGCAGCGCGCGCTCGATCGGCAGCGGTGCGTCCCGCATCACCAGCTGCGCCAGCGACTCGCCGTCGAGAAACTCCATCACCACGAACGAGCGCCCGTCCGAGGTGGTGCCGAAGTCGGTGACATCGACGATGTTCTCGTGACCGATGGAACTGGCGAGTCGCGCCTCCTGCAACAAGCGCGCGACCAGCTCGGTCTTCTCGAGGAACTTCTCCAGCAGCACCTTCACCGCAACCCGTTTGCCGATCACGGTGTGGCGCGCCTCGTACACCGCGCCCATGCCGCCTTCGCCGATGCGGCGGACGATCTGGTAGCGATCGACCAGGGTCACGCCGATCAGCGGATCGTCGATCACCGGCACCGCCGGTGTCGGAGAAGCCGGTTCATCCGGCGTTGGCATCGCGGCGATGTTAGCTCACAGGCGCGGCGCGGGCCCGGGAATCAAGCCAGCGCGCGCAGGCTCTCGCGATCGGCCAGGATGACCTTGCGTCCCTCGGTCTCGATCAGGCCCTTGCGCTTGAAATGCGACAGCGTGAGCGACACCGTCTCACGGGTGGACCCGATGAGGTTGGCCATCTCCTGGTGGGTGATCTTGAGCGCCAGCACGAGCCCGCGCTTGTTCTCGATGCCGTGCTCGGAGCCGAGGCGCAGCAGCAACTCGGCCAGCTTTGACCCCACGTCCTTGAAGATGAGCTGCTCCATCTTGATCTCGAGATCCCGGCGCCGGCTGATGAGCACGCGCGACAGCTGGTAGGCGACCTGAGCGCTGGTCTCGGTCAGGTGATCAAACGCCTCGCGCTCGACCTCGACCGTCGTCGTGGGTTCCATGGCCTCGACCATCTCCTCGCGCGGGCTACCGTCCAGCAGACAGGTTTCGCCGAAGAAGTCGCCGCCGGTGCGGTACGCGATGGTCAATTCTTTGCCGTCGCGGGTCACCTTCGAGATCTTGACCCGCCCGCTGGCCAGGAAGTGCACCCCGAAGGCTCGATCGCCCGGCAGGTAGATGACCTGGCGGGCGCGGAAGGTCTCCAGCTTTGCGGTCGCGGTCAGCTTGCTCAACGCCTCTGCCGAAGCCTCCGCCACCACCATCGACTTGCGCAGAATCCCGAGCATTCTTTTCTCTTCGGCGTTCGCCACGTCGAAGTCACTTAGCAGACCGGAGCGGGAATGAGCAAGAAAGAATTGTTATCTAGACTACACTTCGCCCTGGGGCCGCGGTCCGCGCGTGATCAGCAGAAGGCCGAGAGCGAGCACCGCGCAGCCGCCGGCCAGCACCGCCGCCTGCGGGCGTCGGCCCATGACCTCGATACTCTGGTCCGCACCTTTGGCAGTAAGCACCAACACGAGGGCGTTGTTCACGCCGTGGGCAATGATCGCGGGCACCAGCGATCCGGTTCGCCACGCGAGAAACGACAGCAGCACGCCCAGCAGCCCGGTCGGCACGATTCGCCACACGTCGATGTGAAACAGTCCGAACAGCGCCCCGGTCACGACGATGGCGCCAGTGGCGCCGAGCCGGCCGCGGAGTCCGCGCAGGATGGGGCCGCGAAAGAACGCCTCTTCGCACAGAGCCGGGGTAATTGCGAACGCCAGGATCGCCTCGGCGAGCGTACGGCTGCCGTCTTGGGGTAGCAGCGCCCGTCGCAGTTCCTCCATCGCCTGGCGCGGCGGAGGCATCACCCATTCCGTCAGGACGGTGAGCACGATGCCGCCTGACAAACCGACCAGCACGGCCCCGACGACTGCGCCACCGGTTGGCCACGATAGGCCGAACACATCGGCGAGGCGGCGCCGGGTCACGCGCGCAAACAGCACCGCGAGCCCCAAGAGCCCGCCCCACTGTGACAGCATGAGCCCGGTGACTAGATCGCGCTTCTGCAGCGGGATGAACGCGAAGTACAGCAACGCGAACCCAACGCCGTACAGGGCCATGGCTTCGCCCGCGGTCGGCGCGCCGGTGCGCGGGCTGTCGCTGGCGCGGTAGAACGGTCCGCGCAGCAAGCGACGCGGTCGGGCGCGCACCTCGATGAAGTGCTCGGATTGGTAGAAGCGGGTCGCGAACCCCACCGCGACGGCGCCGATGACCAGCGTCGATCCCAGCACCGCCAGTACCTGCCCGATGGTCGCGCGGCCGAGGATGATCTCGCGCGCCAGCAGGGTGACGTTCATTCCGGGCACCAGCGCGACCATGCCGCGCAGATCCAGATCGCCCACCGCGGCGGCGAGCGTGGGCACCAGTGTCAGCACATAGACTGGCATCAGTAGGTTCTGAGCTTCCTTGAAGCCACGGGCCATGGATCCGATGGCGACAAACGTGGCCGCAAACAGAAAGCCCGAAGGGAACACCACCAGCGACGTCGCGATGACTCGTGTCCACGGCACCGGCAGCACCGCCTCCGGTGCGGCCAAGTGCAGCGCGTGCAGGACGGTGATCGACATCGACAGCAGGTTGAGCAGACCGGTCAGCACCGCCAGTGTGGTCACCGCCAGGACCTTGCCGAGCAGCAGATCGAAGCGCCGCACCGGCGCCGCCAGCAAGGTCTCAAGCGTGCCCCGCTCGCGCTCGCCGGCGGTGACATCGATGGCCGGATAGAACGCACCCAGCAGCACCATCAGGATGATGAGCGCCGGCAGCGCCTTCGACAGTACGTAGCCGCCCAGCTTGGCGCCCGAGGCAAGGTCCTTGCCCTCCACCGTGAAGCGCGGCGTGCAGCCCTCGGGCAACATCTCGCCGAGGAGCTTCGACAGGCGTTGCTCGGCGCGCCGGGACTCGTCACGGCTGGCGTCGTACAACACTGATAGCCGCGCCGGCACGTCGGCCGTCGGCCCGTCGACTATGGCGTCCACGTGTCCGGTCTCGACGTCGGCCGGCACCGCCACCGGCACCAAGACGAATGTCTTGCTGTCTGCGGACAGTCGCCGCCGGATCTCCTCGACCACGGGACCTGCACCCATGACCGCGACCTGCGACGGGCGCGCCTCCTGGGTCTTCTCGCGCTCGGTCATCACCTGGGTCATGACCAGCGAGAGCATCGGGTACACCACCACCGGGAACAGCACCATGACCATCAAGGTGCGGCGGTCGCGCAGGGTCTCGCGCAGCTCCTTGCCCAGCGTCAGGAGGACGTGCGTGCCGTTCATGGCGGCGTCGCCGTCCCCGAACTGGCGGCGTCGGCGGCAACCAGGCGCGCCTCTTCGTCGGCGACCAGAAGCAGGAATGCCTCCTCTAGGCTGGGCGCGCCGACCTCGTCGCGCAGCGCGCGTGGAACTCCCTCGCGCAGCAGGCGGCCCTGGAACAGCAGCCCCACTCGGTCACACATCAGTTCCGCTTCAGCCAGGTAGTGGGTCGAGAAGATGATGGCCTTGCCACGTGCGGCCTCGGCGCGGATGAGCGCGCGCAGAAAGCGACTGGCCACAACGTCGAGGCCGTTGGTCGGCTCATCCAGGATCAGGATCGGCGGGTCGGGCATGAGCGCGCGCGCCAGCGACACGCGCTGCTTCTCTCCAGTCGAAAGCCCCTCGGCGCGGCGATCGAGGTAGGGCTCGATCTCCAGCAGGCGGGATAGTTCCGCGATGCGCTCCGCGACGCGGGCTCGCGGCAGGCCGTGCAGCCGGCCGAAGAACATCAGAGTTTCGCGGGGCGATAGCCGCGCATAAAGGCCGGTGCTGCCGGTCAGAAAGCCGATGCGCGCCTTGGCGGCGTTGGGCGCCGCGGCCACGTCTACCCCGGCCACTCGGATGCGCCCCTCGGTCGGTCGCAACAGCCCGGCGAACATGCGCAGGGCCGTGGTCTTGCCCGCGCCGTTCGGTCCCAGCAGTCCGTAGATCTCGCCTGGCGCCACACTGAGTGACAGGCCATCGACGGCGCACACGCCTCCGAACGTCTTGGTCAATCCGTGCGCCGTGATGCCGAGATCGGACATGGGCACAGTCCACCGTCACAGCGCCGAAAAGTCAAAGGTCGAAGAGTCCCGCGAACCGGCGGGGCTCCTCGACCTTGTGATGAAAGGACTGCGTGGGAAAGCGACTAGCCGATGGCGTCCTTGGCGGCCTTGACCGGGCGAGCCTTGATGACCTTGCGTGCGGGCTTCGCCTTGAACACGGTCGGCTCCTTGGTGAAGGGATTGATGCCCTTGCGCTCTTTGGTAGCCGGCTTCTTGATGACCACCATGCGAACCAGGCCTGGCAGAACGAAGATGCCGTTCTTCTTCAGTTCGCCGTGTCCGATGTTGGCGAGCGTCTCAAGCACGCCCTTGACGTCCTTGCGCGAGAACTTCTCCGAGTGCTTGTCGGCAAGTGTTTGAACCAGACCGGACTTCGACAGTGGACCTTTAGCCATGGATTCTCCTTGTGGTGTGAGTGAAAGAGCGCGGCGACTTTACCCGAATAGATCGGGTTTTTGCGCGGAAAATCGCCGATCGCGCGGCCTAAGGAAAAAAAGACGGGAGCGACCTTACGACGAGCCGATCGAGATCGTCATCGCTGGCGGTGTTACCTGGCGGCGCTTGTGTGACGTCTGCGGGCAGTGTGTTCAGGCTCCAGACCTCAACGTGCGCCACCTCCGCGCCGGGTCCGAGTGTGGTGAATGGGCCGAGCGACTCGAGCTCAAGCATGTCGGGATCCGTGTAGCACTCGAAGTTCACGCCTCCGTCGGTGTAGTGCGCGTTGGCGTCGTAGGGGAAACGCTTGGCGAAGCACAGACCGTCGACCAGGTACGCGGCCCAGCCGTGACTCTGGCGCAGGCCAATCTTGGTCGACGGCAGCCCGGAATCCTGACGGATGCGCACATGGCGGGCGCCGAACTGGTAGCGCGCGTCGCCGAAGCGGAAATACGGCCACAGCGCCAGCACGCAACCGGGAGCGAAGTCGGCGGCGGTGGCGGAAGTGAGATCCGTCGGGTGCGCGTGCCCGCCGGGCAGGGGCAGGATCGCGGTGCCACCCTTCGCCATCACCGACAGGGCCCACGGTGCCAGGTCGGCTGGCCTGTCACCGAGGTTGCGCACGCGATGGGTCACCACCACCTGTGAGCCGCTTGGTGCGAGCGCGATCTGGAGGCGTTTTTCCAGACCGAACTCCGCGTCGGGCGGAGTCGATACGCTCACCACGCCGTTGTCCACCGCATGCTCCACCGGAACGTTGTCGGCCTGGTAGGTACGCCGCGGGTCCTCGGGCGCAACCCAGAAGCGGTGACCGCCGCGCAGCTTGAATCCGGGCTCGCCCGCGCCGCCCAGGTCAGCCGAGAGCTCGCCGAACACGTTGCGCCCGCCCGCCAGCGCGTAGCGGATCACCCGTGGACCGACGTCCAGCGTGATCACCAGCTCGGCGTCGCCGTTGCTCACCCGCAGGTTTCGCGCCCAGCCCGCGTAGGGCACGATCTCGGTCACGATGCGCGCGGCGCTGGCTGGAGCGGCCGGCTTCACAGCGCTACGATCTTGTCCTGGTGGGCGGCGCGCAGGCCACGGGTGGCGTTGCGTGTGTCGACCACCAGTTGCGCCCCCACGCACAGCTGCGGGTAATCGACGTCGCTATGATCAGTGGCGATGACCACGCAATCGAAGTCCGCGATCCGATCGAGGCTGGCCTGCTCCACGGTCCTTCCGGTGTGCGCGATGGTGAGGCTGGGTACGTGAGAATCGTGGTACGAGACCTCGGCCCCGCGCCGTTGCAGAAGCTCGATGATGTCCAGCGCCGGCGATTCGCGCGCGTCGCTGACATCCTTTTTGTAAGTCACGCCGCAGATAAGCACCTTGGCTCCGCGCACCGACTTGCCGCGGTCGTTGAGAGCATCGGCGACCTTGACCACCACGAGCTCCGGCATGCCCGAGTTGATCTCATCGGCGAGCTGGATGAAGCGCGCGTTGTAGCGCAGCGTCTTCAACTTCCACGACAAGTACAGCGGATCGATCGGGATGCAGTGCCCGCCCAGGCCCGGGCCCGGGTAGAACGGCATGAAGCCGAACGGCTTGGTGGCGGCAGCGTCGATCACCTCCCAGGTGTCGAGGCCGAGCTTGCTGCACATGATGGCGACCTCGTTGACCAGGCCGATGTTGACCGCGCGGAACGTGTTCTCCAGTAGCTTGACCATCTCCGCGGCATCGGTGGACGACACCGGCACCATCCGATCGATGAAACACTGGTACAGCGCCACCGCGTGTCGCAGGCTCTCGGGTCCAATGCCGCCCATGACCTTCGGGGTGTTCCGGGTCTGGAATTTGCGGTTGCCCGGATCCACACGTTCGGGCGAGAAGGCCAGGAAGAAGTCCTTCTCGACCGTCAGGCCCGAAGCCGCCAGTTTGCCCAGCAGGACTTCGCGCGTGAAGCCCGGGAAGGTCGTGCTCTCCAGGACCACCAGCTGCCCGGCGTGCATGCGCGGCACCAGCACGTCGGCTGCGTCGATGATGAACGAATTGTCCGGGTCCTTGGTCTTGTTTAGCGGCGTGGGCACGCAGATGATGATCGCGTCCGCCAATCCCAGCGCCGCGGGATCGCTGGTGGCGGCCAATCGCCCCTTGCCGACCAGGGCCGCCACACTGGCCGCGGTCACGTCGGCGACGTAGGACTCGCCGGCGTTGATCGCGGCCGTCTTGGCCGTCGACTTGTCGAACGCAACGGTATGGAACCCGGCCTGCGCGATCTCGACCGCCAGCGGCAGCCCGACGTAACCGGCGCCCACGACCACGATCTCAGCCGACCGGTCGGCGATCTTCTGCAGAAGGGAGGTCACGCGGCCGGCGAGAATAGCGCAGATCCCGGTCAGAGCACTTTCTTGAGGTACTGCCCGGTGTGGCTGGCGGCCACCTTGGCGACATCTTCAGGTGTCCCGTGCGCAACGATCAGCCCGCCGCCGGGCCCGCCCTCGGGGCCCAGATCGATGACCCAGTCGGCGGTCTTGATGACGTCGAGGTTGTGCTCGATCACGATGACCGAGTTGCCGGCGTCGATAAGCTGCGTGAGCACCGCGAGCAACTGGGCTATGTCGGCGAAATGCAGGCCGGTGGTCGGCTCGTCGAGGATGTAGATGGTGCGACCGGTAGCCTTCTTGGCCAGCTCCTTGGCCAGCTTCACCCGCTGCGCCTCCCCGCCCGATAGCGTGGTGGCCGCCTGGCCGAGCTTCAGGTAGCCGAGCCCGACCGCTCGCACCGTCTCGAGCTTGGCGCGCAGCTTGGGAATGTTCTCCAGGAATTCGCACGCCTGCGTGACCGTCATGTCGAGCACATCCGCGATGGTGGCGTTGCGGTAGCGTACTTCCAGGGTCTCGCGGTTGTAGCGTCGGCCACCACATGACTCGCACTCGACGTAGACGTCGGGTAGGAAGTGCATCTCGATGCGGATGACTCCGTCACCCTGGCAGCTCTCGCAGCGCCCGCCCTTGACGTTGAACGAGTAGCGGCCCGGTTTGTAGCCGCGCACCTTCGACTCGGGCAGGTTAGCGAACAGATCGCGGATGTGCGTGAACACGCCGGTGTACGTCGCCGGGTTCGAGCGTGGCGTGCGGCCGATCGCCGTCTGATCAATGTCGATGACCTTGTCGACGTGGTGCAGGCCGTCGAGCCCGTCGAACTCGGCCGCCGGTGCTTTGCCGCCGTGCAGGCGGTGCTTGAGCGCCGGCAGCAAGGTGTCGACCACCAGCGTCGACTTGCCCGAGCCCGACACGCCAGTAACGCAGATAAGCCCGCCGAGCGGGAACGACACTGTCAGGTTGCGCAGGTTGTGGGCGCGCGCGCCACGCAGGGACAAAGCGCGGCTGCCCGACTGGCGCCGATGTTTGGGCACCGCGATGGATCTCTCGCCACTCAGGTATGCGCCGGTGATCGACTGCGTGTTGGACGCGATGTCGTCCGGCGTGCCCGTTGCGACGATCCGGCCACCGTGCACGCCCGCCTTGGGGCCCATGTCGATGATGAAGTCCGAGGCGCGGATGGTGTCCTCGTCGTGTTCAACCACGATGACCGAGTTGCCGAGATCGCGCAGGCGCAGCAGCGTTTTGATCAGCCGCGCATTGTCACGCTGGTGCAGACCGATGCTGGGCTCGTCGAGGATGTACAGCACGCCGACCAGCCCGCTACCGATCTGGGTGGCCAGCCGGATGCGCTGGCCCTCGCCGCCCGACAGGGTCGCCGCCGGGCGATCGAGCGATAGATAGTCCACGCCGACGTTGAGCAGGAACCCCAGCCGTCCGGCCACCTCGCGCAGGATGCGATCCGAAACAATCTGATCGCGGCGCGACAGCTTGAGGCCGGCGAAGAACTCGGATGCGGCGCGGATGGTCAACGCCGTCACCTCGGTGATGGTCTTGCCGGCGACCTTGACGTGGCGGGCCTCCTTGCGCAGGCGCGTGCCACCGCAGTCCTCGCACGGCGACTGCGACATGTAGCGGTGGAATTCGTCGTAGATGGCCTCGAAGTCCTGGTCGGTGGTGCGGCCCTGCTCGTGGCGCCGGCGTTCGTACTCGTCGAACCGTCGCTGCAGGTTCGCCACCACACCCTCGAACTCTTTCTTGAAGGAATGCTTGCGCCCGTTCTTCTCGAACGAGAATTCGACCTCCGAGCCGGGTGCACCCTCGATGAGCAACTTGCGATGGCGCTCGGGCAGCTTGTTCCACGGCGTGTACAAATCGATGCTGAAGTGGGCGCCGACCGCCTCCAGGATCTGTTGGAAGAATCCGGCGTTGCGCCGCTCCCAGGGTTCTATGGCGCCCTCGCGCAGAGACAGATCGCCGTCGGTGACGATGAGGTCGGGCTCGAAGAACATGCGGGCGCCGATGCCGTCGCAGGCCGGGCACGCGCCGGCCGGGTTATTGAACGAGAACAGCCGTGGCGTGATCTCGGGGAACGTCGTGCCGCAGGTCGGGCAAGCGAATTTCTCGGAGAACAGCAGATCCTCGCCCTCGAGCGGCGCAATCTTGACCACGCCTCCGGCCAGCTTCGCCGCCAGCTCGATGGACTCGCTCAACCGCTGCTGGATGCCCTCCTTGGCCACCAGTCGATCGACGAACACCTCGATGGTGTGCGTCTGCTCCTTGTCCAGCTTGGGTGGGTCGGCCAGCTCGTACAACTCGCCATCGATGTTGGCGCGCACGAAGCCGTCCTGCCGCAGGCGCAACAGGTCCTTGCCGAAGTCGCCCTTCTTGTCGCGCACCACCGGCGCCAGCACCGAAAATCGCGTGCCCTCCTTGAACGCCAGTACATGGTCCACCATCTGCTGGATCGACTGCGAGGCGACGCGCTGGCCGCACTGCCAGCAGAACACCTCGCCGATGCGCGCCCACAAGAGCCGCAGGTAGTCGTAAACCTCGGTGATGGTGCCGACGCTCGAACGCGGGTTGCGCGAGCCCGACTTCTGTTCGATGGCGATCGCAGGCGACAACCCGTCGATCGAGTCGACGTCGGGCTTGCCCATCTGATCGAGGAATTGCCGCGCGTACGCCGACAGCGACTCGACGTAGCGGCGCTGCCCTTCCGCGTAGATCGTGTCGAACGCCAACGACGACTTGCCCGAGCCCGACAGGCCGGTTACCACCACCAGCTTGTCGCGCGGGATCTCGACGTCGATATTCTTGAGGTTGTGCGCCCGCGCGCCCTTGACGACGATCTTCTTCATGGAGGCTGCAAGCCCCCTGCAGAGCGCCCCTCAGCAGGGCAGCGCGCGAAGCGGCCTGGCCCAGCACGCTACCACGTCTCACCTATCTATATAGGTGAGTTGGATTACGTCGCTTCCAGGCCGCGTGTCATCACGATCTTGCCCGAGCGAACCAACTCGACGACGCCGAAGGGTCGCAGGAGCCCGATGAACGTGTCGAGTTTCTCGCTCTCGCCGTACACGCGCAGGATCAGCGAATCGGCGCCGTAGTCAACCACCTTGGCCTTGTAGTGCTCGGCAATCTGCAGGATCTCGGTACGCTCTTTGACTTCGGCCTTCATCTTGAGCAGCGCGATCTCGGTCTCGACCACCGCCTGCCCGGTGTGGTCGAACGCATGCACCACGTCGATGAGCTTGGTCAGTTGCTTGATGATCTGCTCGAGCGTCTCGGCCTCGCCGCGGCAGGTGATGGTCATGCGTGAGAACCCGGCGTGCATGACGTCGGGGCTGACGATGAGGCTCTCGATGTTGTAGCCGCGGCGCGCGAACATGCTCGAGATGCGCATCAGCGCACCCGGCTTGTCCTCGACCAAGACGGAGACTGTGTGGATCACGCGACCGGCACCGCCTGCTGCTCGCCGTACTCGACGAGGTCGAGCGCGGCAGCCCCCGCCGGGATCATCGGGAAGCAGTGCTCGGCCGGATCGACGCGGCAGTCGACGACCGCCGTGCGGCCGCAGCCGATTGCCTCCGTGAGCGCCGGCGCGAGCTCGTCCTCGGTGTCGACGCGCAGGCCGACGGCGCCGTACGCCTCGGCGAGCTTCACGTAGTCGGGCGAGTCCTGCGCGAGCCGAACCTGCGAGAACCGCTCCTCGAAGAACATGTCCTGCCACTGCCGGACCATGCCGAGGTAGCCGTTGTTGACGATCACGACGATGATCGGCAGGTCCTCGGTGACCGAGGTCGCGAGCTCCTGCGAGGTCATCTGGAAGCACCCGTCG
>JANPCZ010000140.1:0-3701 GCA_031431215.1 Myxococcales bacterium | reverse complement strand
GCCGAGGCCAGCGCGAATTCCATGTTCGACTGGCCCGAAGCGACCCACACTTCGCCCACCAGGACGTCAGAAAGAGTAATCGTGTTGCCACCCTTGATGGTCACCTGATGCGGGCCACTGCCTTCGATCGCGGGCAGATCGATGCGCCAGTGGCCGTCCTTGTCGGCGGTGGCCTCCCCGCGGCTGTTCGCGACCGACACCGTGACCTTCTCGCCGGCGGCGGCGGTTCCCCAGAACGGCACCTTGCGGCCTTCTTGCAGCACCATGTGGTCGCTGAAGATGGCAGGCAGCCTCACCTCGGCGCGGGCGGGGGTGGCGATGGCTGCGGCGGCGAACAACAGGGAACCCAGGGCGACCATGCGTGTCATCGGGCGGGAGAATAGCGCTTTGCCGCGCCGACGGATTGGGATCTACTGCACGCCATGTCCAAAGGACCCCATCGCATCCTGGTGTGCCTCCTGGTTCTTGCGGCCGCGGGCGCCGTGGTCGCCGCCCGGCTGGTTCCGGGTGCCGCCGCCGTGCCTGGCCTGCCCACGGGCGATGAGGCCAAAGCGTTCGTCGCGCGCGTCAACACCGATCTCAAGCGGCTGCAGGTGCGGGCGTCGACCGCGGACTGGATCAAGAACACCTTCATCACCGACGACACCGAGCGCAGCGCCGCCGCCGCCAACGACGACCTGCTGGGCTACCTGAGCGGCGCGGTGAAGGACGCCGCCCGCTTCGCGCCGGTCGCGTCCGATCCCGACACGAAGCGCATGCTGCACCTTCTGCGCGTGTCGTCCGCGCTGGCCGCGCCGAGCGATCCATCGTCGCGCCTTGAGCTGACCACCCTGGGCGCCAAGCTGGAAGGCCACTACGGCAAGGCCAAGGCGTGCGGTCCCGACGGCAAGGCGGCGAAGTGCCGTGATCTCGAGGAGCTGGGTGAGCTGTTTCAGAAGAGCCGCAACGAAGCCGACCTGCGCGACGCCTGGCTGGGCTGGCACCGCACCGCGCGCGAAAGCCGCCCGCTGTTCGCTCGCTTCGTCGAGCTGGCCAACCAGGGCGCCAAGGAGATCGGCTTCCCCGACACCGGCGAGATGTGGCGATCGGCGTACGACATGACGCCAGCCCAGTTCGAGAAGGAGACCGAGCGCCTGTGGCAACAGGTGCGGCCTTTGTATGAGCAGCTTCATTGCTACGTCCGCGCGCAGCTCGGCAAGACGTATGGCAAGGACAAGGTGCCCGAGACGGGCCCGTTGCCGGCGCACCTGCTAGGCAATATGTGGGCGCAAGAGTGGGCCAACGTCTACCCGCTGGTGATCCCGTGCAAGAATCAGCCGACGCTGGACGTGTCGGCGGCGCTGGAGAAGCAGAGCTGGGATCCGGTGAAGATGGTGAAGACCGGCGAGCGATTCTTCACGTCGCTGGGTCTCGATCCGCTACCACCGTCGTTTTGGCAGCGATCGATGCTGGTCAAGCCGCGCGACCGCGAGGTCGTGTGCCACGCCAGCGCGTGGGACGTCACCATGAGCGACGACTTGCGCATCAAGATGTGCATCAGGCCGACGGAGGAGGATCTGACGACCATCCACCACGAACTTGGCCATGACTACTACTTCCACGCGTACTACAAGCTGCCGGCGCTGTACCAGAACGGTGCCAACGACGGCTTCCACGAGGCCATCGGTGACGCGCTGACACTGTCGATCACGCCGTCGTACTTGAAGGACCTGGGCTTGCTGAAAGTGATCGCCAACGACGACAAGGGGCTCATCAACGTGCAGATGAAGGACGCGCTGGAGAAGGTGGCGTTCCTGCCGTTCGGCCTGCTCATCGACAAGTGGCGCTGGGACGTGTTCGCCGGGAAGGTGCGCCCGGGTGAGTACAACAAGGCCTGGTGGGATTTGCGGCGCAAGTACCAGGGCATCGTGCCGCCGGCAGCACGCACCGAAGCGGACTTCGATCCCGGCGCCAAATACCACATCCCAGCAAACGTGCCGTACACGCGGTACTTCCTCGCGCGGTTGCTGCAGTTTCAGTTTCACCGCGCACTCTGCCAGGCCGCCGGCCACATCGGGCCCCTGCACACATGCTCGGTCTACGGCAACAAGGCGGCCGGCCAGCGCTTGCAGGTGATGCTGGCGTTGGGTGCAAGCAAGCCGTGGCCGGACGCTCTGGCGGCAATGACGGGCCAGCGGCAGATCGACGCGGCGGCGCTGCTGGAGTACTTCGCGCCGCTGGCCGCGTGGTTGAAGGACAGCAACAAGGGGCAAACCTGTGGGTGGTGACCGTGTAGTTGTTCTTGCGGCGTTGACCCTGGCGTCGCCATCCGCGTTCGCGGCCACTGAAGCTACGGTCGCACTGGTCGCGGCGTCCGACGCAGCGCCGTTAAGGTTCGCGCTTGACGAGATTCAGCACGCGCTCTTGGGCCGAGGAATCAAGGCCCGCATCGATTCTCCGAACGGTGGTGCCAGTGCCAAGGCGTTGCTCAGGATCGTTGTCGCCGTTGCTCCCGATCCCGCGCGCCCGGCTCAAGGGTTCGTGCTTCGTTTCGCAAAAACCGGCGGTGCGCGAACGTTGTTCGTCGAAGGAGCCGACGTTCAGGGCGCCATGTACGGCGGCCTCGATGTCGCCGAGACGATCGCGCTCGATGGCGTCGCCGGACTGCGCGAGCGGACCGCCGCACCGTACCTGCGCCATCGCGGCGTCAAGATCAACGCGCCTCTCGATGCGCGCACGCCCAGCTTTTCCGACGCCGGCGACTCGGCCTGGAAAAACGTCGAGACCATGTGGGATTTTTCGTTTTGGCAGGAGCTCTTCGATCGACTTGCACGCGATCGCTACGACACGTTCACGCTGTGGTCCCTGCATCCGTTTCCGTCGCTGGTGAAGGTGCCGGAGTTTCCCAAGGTCGCTCTTGCAGACGTGATGGCGCACGACACGAACTTCACGACGATCGATCCAGCGGACATGGTTCCGGCTGTCGTTCTTGAACATCTGGTGCGCAAGAAGACCATGTCGATGGACGACAAGATCGCGTTCTGGCGCAAGGTCATGCGCGCCGCGCGCGATCGCGGGGTGGCATTCCATATCGCGGCTTACAACTGCTACACACACGGCACCGCGGGCCAATACGGCATCACGCCGTCGATCAAGAATCCCGTGACCAAGGACTACATGCGCTCGTCCGTGCGCGAGCTGGTGCTCACGTACCCGGATCTCGCGGGCATCGAGGTCACGACTCGTCCCACGACGACTGGCACCATAGCGGAAAGCGAATCCTGGCTGTGGGACACCTACGGTCGCGGGATCCTTGATGCCAAGGCCAAGGCCCCCGATCGCAAGGTCACGCTGGTGCGTCGCGGTCCCGCGCCGCTCGCGCTGGTCGAAAGCGTGTTCAAGGATTATCCCGATGAGCTCGCCTTTTCCGACAAGTACCCCGCCGATCACCTTTACGCCACGACCAAGCCGCACGCCATCGACGCCGCGATCGCTTCGATTCCCAAAGGCCGGCGGATGTGGCTAGAGCTGCGCAACAACAGCCTCTTTTATCTGCGCTTCGGCGACCCCGAGTTCGCTCGTGACCTCATTCGCAACATGCCGCCACTGGCCAAGGTAGCCGGCTTGGACTTTGGGGCCGACGCGTACACCTGGGGCCGCGAGGTCACCTCGGTCGATCCCGAGTCACCGCGCGCTAGCTACTTTGCCAAGCATTGGTTCGA
>JANPCZ010000139.1:0-20710 GCA_031431215.1 Myxococcales bacterium | reverse complement strand
CAGTGGGTGATCTGACACGCGATCGCGGGTGATCGATCGCGGTGGCGAGGTGAGGTGGAACATGAGGTGCTGGGGCGATGGCTGCGCCGGCCAGCGCGCCTTGATGGGCGCGCTTATCGGCCGGCTTCGCGGCTGGTGTCGGGCTCGGCAGGGCGAAGAAGGTGGGTCCTCGTGGTTCCCCGAAGCGAGTATCGTCTCGGGTGCAAATGAACTCCAAGGACCCAAGGTGCAGCTTCAGACGATCCTGAACCAGTGTCACCGCTTCAAGTCCTTCGTCTACGGCGTCAGATGATGCCCGAAAACGCCGCCGCTGCGGCGGAAAACAAGGACCCTGGCGGAGTGAGCACGCAGCCCTCCCGGGGCCTGCGGCGGCGCAGGCCCATGGGAGGTACGTCAAGTCGTGTAGTCATCGGGCGCCGGCGGGTGGGGACCAACTGCACCCGGACGCCCTCGACAAAGCGGAAGATGCGCACCCAGGTTCTCCGACACTCTGGTGACGATACCGTCCCGCCGCTCGCCGATTCGCCCCGCCAGCAGCAGCGCGGCCGCCCACTTCTCACCTGCCGCTCGACCTTGGCCGCGTTGTCTTCCTGCAAGCAAGCGCTGGGTGTGCAGCTCCGGGAAACGCCGCTTGGCCGCCGGCGAGCGCGCGCGTCACCATCCGGGCGTCGCTAGACGCGGCGTTTGGCTCCAGCTTCCCGGGCGGTGGGAATCCCCCCGGCAGCGTGTGCACGTTTCAACGTCAACCGAAAATGTGCGGCGCAGAAGCCGAGCCGGCGAGCCGCCCGAATATTTGGCGCAGTGCAGGCGTGGCGGCGCAACTCTGGGGCGGCTGGGGGAAGTCCGGCGACGGCGGCCGCGGCGAGCTGGGCCAGGGCGGGGTCACGCTCGGCCAGGCCGTCGTTGATGACGAGAGCGTCGGGACATGGCTCGATGACTCCGCGGCGCTGGAGCATGCGCACGGATGCGTACGCGCATGATCTGAAGGAAGCAGCACGCCGGACGACGGAGCCGCAACGCCGACGGGCTTGGACGCCGAACAGGCGAGGGAGGTATGGTGGAACCGTGTTACCTCCGGGCCGAATCGACATCGACAATCCGGACGTGTTCCTGCGCTGGGTGGGTGAGGGACCGTCCCGGTTGCGGTTGGATGATGTCGAGCTGCTGCAGGTCTGGGGCCTGGTGGGTTTGGCGGTGCTCGCCCGCGCGCAGCCGCCGGTGATTCAGATCGATACCGGCGGTCACGCGCCGGCTACTGGATTCGCGCGCGCCCTCGGAATCGAAGACGTCATCGCGGGTCGCGCTGCTATCGGGGCTGCCAAGCCGGGCCGAACCGTGAAGCTGACCAGGCTGGACCGTTCCCGTGGCACGTCGCCGTACGAAGTTGCGGGCGAAGTGGCTCAGCTGCTGATTCCCGACGACACTGACGAGGCCACCCGACACACGATCTACTACGTGCTCGCTGAGCTGCTGAGAAACGTCATGCAGCACAGCCGTGATCCGCTAGGCGCAATAGCAGCGGCCCAGCTCATGACGGCGGGCCGAGGGGCCTACACACGCGACACTGTCCAGGTGGCGGTCGGCGACGCCGGGATCGGTATCCCGGCTGCCCTTCGTCATTTTCATCCGGAACATTCGGAGCCGGAAGCCGCTTTGGTACGCGCTCTTGATCCCCACGTCTCGGGAGTGTTCGAGCCAGGCCTGTCGGGAACTGATGAGAACGCCGGGTTGGGCCTGTTCTTCATCGCTGAGATGGCGAAGCACGCTGCTGGGCGCCTGCTCATCGCGACCCGCGGCGCGCGCTTGCTTCTGGAGGGGGCTCGCCCTGGTCACCCGCAACGATTTGACGTCAGTCCCGTTGGGTTTCCCGGGACCCTGGTCGCATTCGAGCTTCCCGATCGTGGTGTGAGCGACAACCAAGCGCTCATAAAGAAGATCAACGAGCTGGCGCGGCAACGTACCCCGAAGCGAGTCACCGATAGATGGCTGCGCTATGAATCGCCGCCCGAGGGGACCCACCGATTCATGGTGGCGATAGCGGTCGAGGACACCACCGCGGCCCGCGCCTATTCTGAAAACCACATCGAGCCTCGCCTGCTGAGGCGCGAACCGGTCGCGCTTGATTTCGCCAATATTCCCATCTGCACCCAGAGCTTCCTGCACGCTCTGTTGTACGAGGCGCTCAGGCTCGCGTGGGCGAAGCGAGTTCCGATATACGTGCTTGGCGTGAAAGCCACGGTGCGAAGTAGTCTGGACCTGCTCGAGAGCTACGCGCTGGGCGGGTAGGCCTCATGTCGACGCAGCCGGTGAGTCGCGCGGGCGCCAAGCTGGCAGCTGCGATCGAGCGCTTCGGGCTTGGCGGGCGCATCCGCGGTGCCCAGGCGGTGGACGTGGGTGCGTCGACCGGTGGCTTCACCGAGGCTCTGCTGGCGCATGGGGCAGCGCATGTGCTGGCGGTCGACGTCGGGCATGGCCAGCTGCACCAGCGGTTGCGCGACGACGCGCGGGTCGAGAGCCTGGAAGGCGCCGACTGGAAGACGCTGTCGCTTGGGCAAGCGCCCGGGCCGTTCGACTTCTTCACCGTCGACGTCAGCTTCGTGGCGGCGCGAAACATGCTGCGCGGGCTGGCCTTTCGCCTGCGCTCGGGCGCCGAGGGCGTGGTGCTGGTCAAGCCGCAGTTCGAGCTGCCCGAGCGCAAGGCCGGCGCGGCTCTCGATGATGCCGGCTGGCGAGCCCGGGCGCTCGCTCGTTTCACGGCCAAGGCGGTCGAGCTGGGCTTTGCGGTGGTCGCGCACGCCGATTCGCCGGTGGCGGGCGGCGGCGGCACCGTCGAGGTGCTGGCCCATCTGCGCTTTTCGGGGCGCACCGCCAAGCTGCCAGAGTTCAAGGACGGCCGCGTTCCTCTGGTCCTGTCGCCCAAATCAAGAAGCCGTCGGGTTGTTTCGCTTGCGGGTGAGGCACTGACTTGGTTTGCGGTTGCGGCGCCCGGACTCGAATCGGTCACCCACGCCGAGGTGGCACGCCTGCCTGGCGTCGGAGCCGCCACGCTTGCCGAGGGTGGTGTCGAGTTCACCGGGCTTCTGGCGGTGGGCATGGCCGCCAACCTTCACCTGCGAACTGCGACGCGCGTGTTGCTGCGGCTTGGGCAGGTGCGAGCGCGCGAATTCGGCAAGCTCCGCCATCTGCTGGCGAAGCTGGCGTGGCGCGCCTGCGTCGCGCCCGATCGCCCGCTGGTCATCACCGCGTCGGCGACGCGCTGTCGCCTGTACCACACCGGGGCCATCGGCGAGACCGTCGATCTGGCGGTGCAAGACGCGGTCGGCGCGTTGCCGCCACGGCCACCCCGCGCTGGCGTTGACGACGGCGGCGAGGCCGGCGATGCCACGGAAGAACCCGCCGTCGCGCCCGCAGCGACCCGCGTGCTGCTACGAGGGGCCGGCGACCGCTGGACCGTCAGCGTGGATTGCTCGGGCGAGCTCTTGCACCGTCGCGGCTACCGGGTCGAGACCGGGCGGGCGCCTCTGCGCGAGACACTCGCCGCCGGGATCCTTGCGCTCGCGGGCTACGACGGTGGTGTGGCGCTGGTCGATCCCATGTGCGGCTCGGGCACGCTGGCGCTGGAAGCCTGCGCGGTCGCGCTCGACGCCGCGCCTGGGCTCGAACGCCACTTCGCTTTCGAGCACTGGCCTGCCTTCGACGCGACCGCCGCGCGAGCGTGGGATGAGTTGCGCGCGACGGCTCGCGGTCGGGTCAGGCCCGCGCCACCAGCCCCGATCGTCGCCTGCGATCGCGACGCGGCGGCCGTTGCGATCGCTCAGCGAAACGCGACCCGCGCCGGATGGCAAGCTCACGTGCAAATCGAACAGTTCGCGGCGCGCGACGCGCCGGTGCCGCCCGCGCCAGGCCTCGTGGTGTTGAATCCGCCCTACGGCCGGCGGCTTGGCCCGCACACCGGCCCGGGGCCGTGGCGCGATCTCGGACGCCTTCTGCGCACGCGCTTTTCGGGTTTTCGCGCGGCCGTGCTGGCGCCCAGTCCGGCGGCTGCCCAGGCGTTGGGTTTGCGGCCGCAGGCGACCCACACGCTGGCCCACGGCGGCCTACGGGTGCAGTTGCTCGTCATCGACATTCCATGAATAACTACCCGCGCCCATGATCGCCGCTGCCGCCAGGCCGTCTTCGTTCCGTCGGCGTGGCAACGTGGCGTTGTTCTTCGGCGTGTTCCTGCTTTACATGCTGTCGACCAGCCGCGAGGACACCTACGCCGACGCGCGGCCGATCTGGGATGTCGCCGAGAGCATCGTCTACAACCAGTCGATCACGGTCCCGCGGTTGTGGCCGCCGGACCTGCCACGCGGGGCCGACGGCAAGATCTACGCGGCGTCGCCGTTGTTTCCGTCGCTGACACAGGTACCGGGGGTCGCCCTGCGCCGTGCGCTGTCGGCGCTGCTGCCGCGCACGGCCGGTCTGTCCAAACCACTGTGTGCGCGGCTGTCGACGTCCTTTCTGGCGGCGCTGACCGTGGTCATGTTCTTCGGACTCGCGCGCCGGCTTGGCGCCAGCGCGGCATCAGCGGCGATCACGACCGGCATGCTGGTTGTCGGGACAACCTTTTGGGTGTACGCGCGCTACCCATATTCCGAGATCTTGCAGGCCTTCTGCTTCACCGGGCTGTTCGCCCAGTTGCTCAAGACGCGCGCTACGCCCAGCGCCGGCAACGCCGCGATTCTCGGTCTGTGGGCCGGGTTTCTCGTCGATGCGAAATACACCTACGTGCTGGTGGTGCCGGGCGCGGCGCTGTACTTGTTGCTCTATCTGCGCGGCAACTGGCGCGATGTCGGCCGGGTAGCGCTGTGGGCGACCGGGCCGATGTGTGCGGCGCTGTCGATCATTCTTTTCTACAACAAGGCGCGCTGGGGCGCGTACTTCACCACGGGCTATCGGGTAACCAGCGTGCCCGTGTTCGAGGAGCGGGTGCTGGTCGGGTTGTGGGGTCTGTTCCTGTCGCCCGGCAAGAGCGTGTTTCTGTACAGTCCGCCTTTGTTGCTGGTGCTGCCTGCCATCGGACGGCTGTGGCGGCGCTGGCGCGCGGTGTTCTGGGCTCTGGTCGCGACCGTGGTGCCCTCAGTCCTGCTCAACGCCAAGCTTATCTACTGGAGCGGCGACTACGCCTGGGGGCCGCGCTATCTGGTGTTCGCGGTGCCCGTGTTGATGTTGCCCGTGTGCCTGCTCATTGACGACGTGCTCGCGCTGGCAGCCGGGTGGCGCCGGCGCGCGGCCGTGGCGACGCTGGGCGCGGTGCTGCTGGCCGGTTTCTGTGTGCAGGGCCTCGGCAACGCGTTCTACTGGGATCACTACATCCGCATCGCCAAGGAGGCGCGCGTCCGGTGGCTCGGCCAGCCCGACGTCAGCGGTGTCTACACGCCGATGTTCGGCGGCACCGTGTGCGGCGCCTGCTTCGAGGACATCCACCCCATCGCTTGGTTGCCGCCGTTCCAGCCCATCGCGGGGCATTTCTGGTTGTTGCGGCATGCGCCCTTCGGCGATGACTGGGTCAAGGCCGAGGCCGATGCCGCCTGGCATCGCTACACCCGCCTGCGCCTCAACATCGCCGAGTCCTACTCGCGCACCCTGGGCCGCGTCGATTTCTGGCTGCTCGACTACGTCGGCGACACGCGCGCCGTCGGCATCACCATGTTGGTGCTCATGTCACTGGGCGCGCTGGGATCGGCGCGGGCATTCACAAAGGAGGTTCGGCGGGCGGCTGTGGCGTCCGCGGGCGGGGTGGCGGCCGGCGTGTCGCCACCGGTCTAGCGGAGTCTCAGATCTTGCCAGCCGGCCGCACGCCGGTGCCCTTCCGGTTGGTGAGCGCATCGCCCAGATCTTCGCGTGCCCGCTCCGCCGCCTCGCGTAGCCGTCGCACCACCTCAGGTGCCTCGGCCGCGACGTCGCGCACTTCGCCGATGTCCGTCCGAAGATCGAACAGCGACTCGGGCAGATCGGCGACGACGTAGCCGTGCCGGCTGGCGATGCCCTTGATACCTGATTCGGTGATCGACAGGGGCTTCATGTTGGCGAAATTGGCGGGCTCGCCGTCGCGACCGGGCGGGCTGGCTGAGGTCAGGTACTGATGCTTGAGGTGCAGCTTGTAGTCGCCTCCGCGTATGGCTTGCAGCTCGTCGCCGGCATAAAACAGCAAGGTGTCGTGAGGGCTGCGGGCGCCCGGCTTGCCCAGCAACAGCGACGAGATGCTGCGACCGTCGATGCACGTGGTGGACCCGACACCAGGGCACGGCGGGGGCGCCGCGCCACCGGCCAGCTCGGCGAAGGTAGGCAGGATATCCATCGCCGACAGCGGTTGGGACGAAACCGTTCCGGCTGGCACCTTGCCCGGCCAGCGGACGATGGCGGGCAGGCGCATGCCGCCCTCGAACGAGGTCAGCTTGCCTTCGCGCAGGGGGCCGGCACTGCCCGCGTGGCTGCCGTATGAAAGGAACGGGCCGTTGTCGCTGAAAAAGATCACGAGCGTGTTGTCGTCGAGGCCATTGCGGCGCAACGCCGCCAGGATCTCGCCGACCGACGCGTCCTCTTCCTCAACCACGTCGCCGTAAAGCCCGCGCTTCGAATGTCCCTTCCACTTGTCCGACGCGAAGATCGGCACGTGCGGCATGACGTGGGGCACATACAGGAAGAACGGACGGTCCTTATTGCGCTCGATGAAGTTGACGGCGCGTTCGGTGAACCAGCGCGTGAACTGCGCCTGATCGGGATCGGTGGCCACTACCCGGTCGTTCTCGATCAACGGCAGCGCCGGCATATCGTGCAACGTCGGATGCAACGGGCCGTTGTCGTTCGAGTACGGCAGGCCGAAGAACTCGTCGAACCCGTGGCGCCGCGGCCAGAACTTGGGGTGCGTGCCGAGGTGCCACTTGCCGAACGCGGCGGTCGCGTAGCCGCGCGCCTTGAGGATCTCGGGCAGCAAGACCTCGCTCTCGGCGATGCCGATCGTGCTGGTGTGGTTGAGAGCGCCCTGCAACCCGACGCGATTCGGGTACGAGCCCGTCATGAGCGCGGCGCGCGAGGCCGTGCACACCGCCTGGCCCACATAGAAATCGGTCAGCTTCATGCCTTCGGCCGCCATCCGATCCAGGTTCGGTGTCGCGATGTCGGTGGCCCCGAAGCAGCTCAGATCGCCGTAACCCAGATCGTCGGCCAGGATGATCACAAGGTTGGGCGGTCGCGGCCCGTGCGATGGCGACCCGTGGACCGACGATCGGCTGTCCGGCGCGGAGGCACAGGCAGTTGCCAGCGCGACGGTCATCAGAAGGGCGGGCCTGGTCATTGCCCGGCCGCCGGTTGCGAAGCGAACACCGACAGCGGATCGCGCAGGCGTCGCTGCAGGCAGCGCTTGACCGGGCGCGCGCCGAACGCCAGTTCGTAGCTCTCTTGCAGCTTGCGCAGGCGTTGCAATTGCAGCTCGACGATCCTTCTCAATCTCGTCGAACAGTACCACTGGGTACTCCTCTGAGTACACCTCCAGGCATCACATAACTGGGCCGAGTTGATCCCGTCTTTCTCAAGGACGGCTGTATTCCCCTCGGTCGGTCACGCCCCGTGTTTCACCCCACGCCCGCGGCCCGCAGCGGCGGCGTCTTCGGGCATCATCTGACGCCGGACTTCCCGGAGCGACAGACGCTGGGCCGAAAGGTGGCCTTGATGCATTGTCCCCTTTTGCCCCTGTCAATTGAACGTCGAAGGAAGGTAGATTCCTTCCGCCAAACTCGTCGAGGCGCCCCAGCAAGTTTGTAGCCGCCCCGATCAGCCGCCGCTGTAGGGGCCGGCGTGAGAGTGCGCTCCGCCCTACCAACAGAAAGGACCAGCCCATGTCGCGCAATCCTGAGGAAAAACGTTTTCCGACCCAAACGCTCCAGCGTGGTTTCTTGCTCGCGGCCGCCCTGGTGCTGGCCTGCGGCTCACCCACGTCGGAGAATGGGCAGTCCACACCCGACGCCGGTGGCAGCTCGGGGAGCGCGGGCGGCACGAGCGGCCGCGGCGGGTCAGGAGGCGCGGGTCGCGGTGGATCCGGAGGCGGCGGATCCGGAGGCTCGGCAGGCATGGGGGGATCCGGCGGTATCGCGGACGGTGGCGGCATGACCACCATGGATGCCTCCCGCGACACCGGCCCCACGGGCACAGGGGGCATGGCGGGCGGTGGCGGCATGGGCGGCATGGGAGGCGCGAGAGGGATCGACGCGGCTACGGATGGCCAAACTGACACGGCGATGCCTCCACCCGACGCCAGGACGGACGGCACAACCGACACAAACCAGGTCGACGCGGTGACAGGCTCAGGCGCCGACGCCGCTCCAGACGCGATTGACGCCGGCGTTGTCGATGCCATGACGGACGCCACAATGGACGGGGCTGTCGATGCGGCGCCCCCTGCGGCCGCGGGCCTACGGGGCGAGTACTTCGACAACCCCGACTGGACCGAATCCAAGTTGGTCCGCGTCGATCCGGTCCTCGACTTTGCCTGGGCCAACGCCGAGAGCCCGGATCCCTCGATCGCAACGGACGCGATCTACTCGGCGCGCTGGACTGGCTCCATTACCCCGACTGCGACGGACACGTATGTCTTATGCCCGTTCTCGAACGACGAGGTGACGGTCTTCGTGAGCGACATGGTGGTCGCAACGGATCCCGGTCAACACACCAGCCGTTATCCGATGATGGGCAATCTCACGCCCATCATGCTCACGGCCAACCAGGCCTACAACATCCGCATCGATTGGTTCCAGATGGGCGGCACCGCTGAAATCCGTCTCCGCTGGGCCAGCGGCGAGAACGCCACCTGCGACGTGGCGACCCTGATACCGAGCAGCGTGCTCACGCCCGCGCCCTGACCGGAACAGACCGCGCGCAGCGGCGGCGTTTTCGGGCATCATCTGACGCCGATGACCGCCAGGGTTACAGACGAGACGTGGACTCCGACTGTGGGCGTCGGAGATCCCAGGCATTACATGCGATCGCGACGACAATTTCTGAACGCGGCGTCGATGAGCGCGGGAGCGCTGGGGCTCGGCTCCTGGGAGACGGCGAGCGCGGGGACCGGCAGGACCGGCTTCGTGTACGACGACGTCTATCTGACGCACAGGATCGACACCGACCACGTGGAGTCCCCTGACCGCCTCCGCCGCCTGCTGGACAGGATGCGCAGCCTGGGCCTCGATCGGGAGGTGACGAAGATCGCCCTCCGCAGCGGCGCCCTGGCCCAGATCGAGAAGCACCACCGCTCCGCGCACGTGGCTGCCATCAGGAAGATTCCCGTGACCGGCCTGGTCGCCGAGGCGGCGGTCGGGGGCGTTCTGGCTGCCGTCGACGCCGTGGCCGGAAAGCGGGTGGCCAACGCGTTCTGTGCCGTCCGCCCGCCCGGGCACCACGCGAACGACACCGGTCACCAGGAAGGGTTCTGCTACTACAGCAACGCCGCCATCGCCGCGAAGCACGCCCAATCCCTCGGTTTCGAGAACATCCTCGTCATCGACTGGGACTATCACCACGGCAACGCGACCCAGAACGCGTTCTACTCGGACCCCTCGGTTCTGTTCTTCTCGACGCACGACTTCTACGCCTACCCGCGAACCGGGGATCCGTCGCTCACCGGGCGCGGCGCGGGCACGAATTTCAACATCAACGTCCACCTGGAACGCGGGTCCCGGGACAAGGACATGCTCGACGCGTGGGACAAGAAGCTGCTGCCAGCGGCGGAGAAGTTTAAACCCGACTTCATCCTGATCTCCGCGGGCTTCGACAGCCGCAAGGACGATCTGCTCGGGCGATTCTTGGTCGAAGACGACGCGTTCGTCCGCATGACCCGCATCACCATGGATCTGGCCCGGCGACACTGCGGTGGACGGATCGTGTCGTTGCTCGAGGGCGGCTACAACCTGGACGGCCTGGCACGGGCCGCCAGCGCTCACGTCGCGACGTTGCTCGGCGGCTGATGCGCGCGTGGCCGGCGCGTGCTCGCAGCGGCGGCGTTTTGGGGCATGACTCTGACGCCGATGACCGCTTGCTCAAGGCGCGGAGTGCGGCCGTCGCCTTCTTCCGCTCCAGCGCGGCGGGAGCGGAGGCGGGAACCAGCCGGGCCACGGGCCGGTCGTGCTTGGTGATGGTGATCTCCGCGCCGCGGCCCACTCGCTGGAGCAACTCCGAGAACCTGTTCTTCGCCTCGAAGGCGCCCATCGATGCGTGACGGTGATTCTGCGAGCGCCTGTCTCTGGCGACGTCATGCTCGACAGTACACCGACGCCCAAGTCGCCAATCTGCTCAACGAGCGCGGGCTCCGCACGGGTGCCGGCGATGCCTTCGGCCCGGTCAGCGTCCGGTCATTCCGCTGGTCGAAGAAGACGGTTGCGAAGCGAACACCAGCTCATCGCCGTGGCGGTCCACCCGGATGGTGTCGCCGGCCGCGAATGTGCCCGCCAGGATCTTTTCCGACAGTGGATCGCGCAGGCGTCGTTGCAGGCAGCGCTTGACCGGGCGCGCGCCGAACGCCGGGTCGTAGCTCTCTTGCGCCAGGAGCGCGCGGGCCTCGGCCGAAAGTTCGAGACCCAGCTTCTGCTCGCCGAGCAGCTTGCGCAGGCGTTGCAGTTGCAGATCGACGATGGCTTCCAGCTCGCGCGCGCCCAGCGGGTTGAAGATCACGGTCTCGTCGATGCGGTTCAGGAACTCGGGCCGGAAATGCGCGCGCAGGGCCAGATTCACCTCGCTGCGCACGCGCTCGCGATCGCCGGTCTCGGCGGCGCCGAGTATGGCGCTCGACCCCAGGTTCGACGTCAGGATCACCACCGTGTTGGTGAAGCTGACGGTGCGACCGCTGCTGTCGGTCAGACGGCCGTCATCAAGCAGCGCTAGCAGCACGTTGAACACATCCGGGTGGGCCTTCTCAATCTCGTCGAACAAGACCACCGAGTACGGACGCCGCCGGACGGCTTCGGTGAGCTGGCCGCCCTCTTCGTAGCCGACGTAGCCCGGTGGCGCTCCTGACAGCCGCGCGACCGCATGTTTTTCCATGTACTCGGACATGTCGAGCCGCACCAGGGCGTGCTCGTCGTCGAACAGGAACTCGGCCAGCGCCTTCGACAATTCCGTCTTGCCGACGCCGGTGGGGCCGAGAAAAAGCAGCGATCCGATCGGCTTGCCGGCATCGGCCAGCCCCGCGCGCGATCGCTTGATGGCGTGGCCAACCAGCCGCACCGCTTCGTCCTGGCCAACCACCCGCTGCGCGAGGCGTGCCTCGATGCCCAGGATCTTCTGCCGTTCACTCTCCAGCATCCGGGTCACCGGTATGCCGGTCCAGTCGGCCACCACGCGGCCGACGTGGAGCGGCTCGACGGCGTCCTCGAGCAGGCGCTCGCTGCCTTGCACCGCTCGCAGCCGTTCCAAAGTGTCGGCGAGCTCGCGTTGCAGCGCCGGGATGCGACCAAAGCGCAGCTTGGACGCGCGACCGAGATCGCCCGCCCGCTCGGCGGCGGCCGCTTCGTGCAAAGCGTGCTCAAGCGCCGCATCGGTCTTGCCGGCGGCGGTGATCTCGGCGAGCTCGGCGTGCCATTTTTCGCGCAGGGGCGCAAGCCGCGCCGACAGCTCGGCCAGATCGGCCAGCAGCGCCTGCCGCCGCGTCGCCGCGTCGCGGTCGTGCTCGCGCCCGAGCGCATCGATTTCCATGCGCAGCGTACGCTCCTTGCGCTCGGCCACATCGACCTCGTCGGGCCGCGAGTCGAGCTCCAGCCGGAGGCGGCTACCGGCCTCGTCGAGCAGATCGAGCGCCTTGTCGGGCAGCGCGCGGCCCGAGACGTAGCGGCGCGAGAGCTGCACCGCCGCGACCAGCGCCGCGTCCTGCACCCGCACCCGGTGCTTGTCCTCGTAGCGAACCTTGACTCCGCGGAGCATCGCCACGCAGGTCGGCTCGTCGGGCTCATCGACCCGCACGGGCTGGAAGCGGCGCTCGAAGCTGGCGTCGCGCTCGATGTGCAGGCGGTACTCGTCGGGCGTGGTGGCGCCGATGCACATCAGCTCACCGCGTGCGAGCGCGGGCTTGAGCAGATTGGCGGCGTCGAGCGAGCCCGCGCCCTTGCCGGCGCCCACCAGCGTGTGAATCTCGTCGAAGAACAAGAGCACCTCGCCGGCTGCGGCGCGCACCTCGTCCAGCACGCCACGGATGCGGTCCTCGAACTCGCCGCGGAACTTCGCCCCCGCCACCACGGCGCCGATGTTGAAGGCCAGCAGCGTCTTGCCGGCGAGCGATGCGGGCACGTCGCCCACCGCGATTCGCTGCGCCAGGCCCTCGACGATGGCGGTCTTGCCGACCCCCGCATCGCCGACCAGGATGGGGTTCTGCTTCGACCGCCGCCCCAGGATCTGCATCATGCGCCTGATCGTGCCGTCGCGGCCGACCACTGGGTCTAGCTTTCCCGCCCGAGCCTGCGCCACCAGATCGCGGGTGAACTTCGTCAGCAGCGGCCGCGCCTGCGCAATCGCTTCAGCCGTGTCCGGCACCGGGGCCGCCCCAGTCGGGCCGGGCGGCCTGGTCGCGGCCACCGCCGCCTCCAGTTTGGGCAGCGTCAACCCGGCCTCGCGTAGCACCTCGGCTGCCGCGCTCGCGGCCACCAGCGGAATGGCGAGCAGCAAGTCCTCGGGCACGACGGCCGCGACGGCGCGCTCCTCGGCCGCGGCCCGCGCCATGTCGAACACGCGCAACACCCGCTCGCCGAGAAACACCTTCGCGCCCGGCATTTTCGTCAGCCCCGCCATCGCCTGCGCAAGCCGCCGCCGCAGGGCCATCGCATCACCGCCGGCACGCTCGATGACAGCGCTGGCCGTCGCGACGTCGAGCAGCGCGGTCAGGAGATGCAGCAGGTCGACCTCCTCTTCATCACGCGCGCGGCACAAGCGCTGCGCCGCGACCACCGCGGCCCGGGCCTCGGCCGACAGGAAATCAAAGTTCATGGGGCGCGGCGGCTCACGCCCCGCGGGCGACGGTCACGAAGCGCAGGCGCAGATCGTAAAGCAGGCTTTCGAGCAGATCTTGTTCGTCCTTCGACAGATTGCCCCGTGTCCGCTCCTGCAGCATGGCCAGGATGTCGAGGGTGTGCTTGGCCATGGCAAGGTCAGGCGGCTGTCGCGCCGGAGCGTTGGCTTTGCCGGCAAGGGTGGCCTCGCCGTCCTCGTTGTCGATCTCGCCTAGATGCAAAAGCACCGAGCTGCCGAGCGAGAGCAGGAAGGTGGGAAAATCCACCGCCGGCATCCCGATCGAGGCCGCCGGTCCGGCGGTTGCCACCTCGGCCTGCGCCGCCGCCGGTGCTGCCGGTGCTGCCGGTGGAACCGCTGGAACCGCGGGCCTCGCCTCGCCGGTTTCCGTGAACTGCCTGCGATCCACCACCGTGAACCCGGTCGGCTTATTTTCCGAAGACGCCATGGCCCGGAGGTTATGCACGGCGGCTGGCGGATTCAACCCGGTCCGGCCGGGTCAGTTGCTCATGTCGTCGTCTTCGGGCTGGTCCAGATCACCGATGGGGGCGGCCTTGTCGGCCGAATCAGGCAGCGCCTTCAGGAACTTCTCGTAGTCCTTGCGGGTGAAGAAGCCCTTCTTGATGCTTCGATCGATGATGCGTCGATCGAACAGGACGTGGGGCGGCCCTTTTTCATCGTCACGCGTGCTCATGGGGAGCATGGAAGTAGTCCACCGGGCCACCCAAGTCAAGTCGGTGGCGCGGGACGTTCGGCCAGCGGATCAGGCAAGATGCGGGCGCGATGGTAACCGGGCTTGCAGGAAGACGAGACTCGAGCCGAAATTAGCTGCCCGATCGATGGCCATGGGAGTGCGAGCCTGTGCGCCGGTAGCCATGGCCACCGAGACGTATCCGAGCACCACTTTGTAGTCGGTACTGGGTAGGAGGTACGGCCCGTACGCGACGGATCCGATGACTGAGAGTTCGGACCACGCGACGTAGGCGCCGTCAGGCCGGCTGGTGAAATTTTCCGCAGCTCGGTTGCGCCCCGACTTGAACAGGGTTCGCCGGCCCGTGCCATCGAGATCGGCATCAGAGTCGAATACGCCCGCCAGTAGGGCATACTATTCCACCCTAACCATGCTGTCCCCTTCCACTGTTGCCATGCTTTCCTTGCGAATTCTGCTGGTGGTTCCCCTGGCCGTGGTCTGCGCCTGCACCACGACCGCCGACGGGTTGAGTCCGATTACCCCCGATTCCGGCTCCCCGACCGGCGGTACCACCGGGGGCGGCGAAGGCGGCGGCCCACGCCTCAACAGCGACGGTGGTGCGGGAGCTGGCGGCCGAGGCGGGGTTGGCGCGGGTGGTCTTGGGGCCGGCGGCACTGGCGGTGCGATTCAACCGCCGCCCGGTGGAATGTCCGGCGGCGCGGGCGGCAGCACGGTGTCGCCGCCTGACGCTGCGCCACCCGATGCCCGCCCCGTGGACGTGCCCGCGCAGCCGCTTCCCGACGCTTCAACCGGCGTCTGTACCTCGGGCCAGGCGCGCTGCACGTCTTTGGGCGTGCCCGAGATCTGCGTGGCGGGCCGCTGGGTCGCGGGCGCGTCGTGCCCGTTCGTGTGCAGGTCCGGCAAATGCGCGGGCGAATGCAAGCCCGACGACCGGGTGTGCGGCGCGAATGCCACGCCTCAGGTTTGCGATCCCAGCGGAATCTGGGTCAAGACCACAGCATGCCCCTTCCTGTGTCGCGGCGGGATGTGCGGCGGCGAGTGCCGGCCCGGCACGAAGACCTGCGCGGACAAGGTACCGCGCACCTGTGATGCAAATGGCCTGTGGCAGAACGCAACGCCGTGCCAGTACGCGTGCAGCGGTGGTCTGTGCGCCGGCGAATGCACCGCGGGCGACAAGCGCTGCAGCGACAAGACCCCGTACACCTGCGACGATCAGGGCCGCTTCATCGCGGGCGCGGTGTGCCCGTTCCTGTGCGCTGCGGGGGCGTGCGCCGGCGAATGCGCGCCCGGCGACCGGAAGTGCACCGGTTCGATCCCTGCCATCTGCGATGGCGCCGGCAAGTGGGTGCCCGGCGCGCCGTGCGCATTCGTGTGCGCGACTGGGGTGTGCGGCGGCCAGTGCGTGCCCGGCAGCAAGGCCTGCGGCACCGGTAACGTGCCGCGCACCTGCGATGCCACCGGGACCTGGCAGAACGGCAGCGCGTGCCCGGTGCTTTGCAGCGCTGGCACCTGCCAGGGCATGTGCATCACGGGCGCCCAACAATGCGACGGCAACAACGCGCCCCAGACCTGCGACGCCACGGGAACGTGGCAGACCGCGGCGCCGTGTCCCTACGTCTGCGCGGCCGGGGCGTGTACCGGATCGTGTGTGCCCGGCGGCAAGAAGTGCGACCTGAAGATCCCGTCCACCTGCGATGCCGGTGGTCAGTGGCAGGCTGGACCTGCATGCAGTTACAGCTGCATGGGCGGCGCGTGCGTGGGCGAGTGCAACCCGGGCGACAAGCGGTGCAATCCCACCACCGCAACTCAAGCGGACCTGTGCGACGACATGTATCGCTGGCAAGCCGCCACGACGTGCATGTTCCTGTGCACGGCGGGAACCTGCACGGGCCAATGCGTGCCCGGCAGCCGCACCTGTGCCGCCGACGCGCGCACGCCGCGCCTATGTAGTCCAACCGGGTCGTGGCAGGACCAGGCCGCGTGCGAAGTTAGTTGCGACGCTGGCGACTGTGTCGGCGGAGGCTGCGCACCGGGCAGCAAGCGTTGCCTGTCCGGCGGCCGCGAGCAGGTGTGCGCCGCCAATGGCACCTGGAGCAAGCCTGCACACTGCCCGAATGGCTGCGGCACCGGCGGCTGCCAGTAAAGACCGGTAGCGGAGGCAGCAGGCGGGCGACAGGCGAAAGGCTGGACCACGTCCGACGTGGACGCCCTAGCGGGAAGCCCCCCGCCCGTATTCCTGGAAATATCCCGGCGTTCCCGGTAGTTGTAGGGGCGCTTTTTCACGCGCTTCACCCCAGGGAACCCTGCCATGGATGTACGAGTCATCAACGAGCTGGTCCAGCAACAGTCCGCGTTCGTCGAGAAGCTGACCGCCGAGGTCGCCAAGGTGATCGTCGGTCAGAAGGCGATGGTCGACCGGCTGCTCATCGGCCTGCTGGCGGGCGGGCACGTCCTGCTCGAAGGCGTGCCAGGGTTGGCCAAGACCACCACGGTCAAGACCCTGGCCGATTCGCTGTCGATGAAATTCCAGCGCATCCAGTTCACCCCGGATCTGTTACCGGCCGACATCGTCGGCACCGTGATCTACAACCAGGCCAAGGGCGAGTTCTTGTCCAAGAAGGGGCCCATCTTTGCCAACCTGGTGCTGGCCGACGAGATCAACCGCGCACCGGCCAAGGTGCAATCGGCGCTGCTCGAGGCGATGCAGGAGCACCAGGTGACCATCGGCGATACCACGCACAAATTGCCCGAGCCGTTCCTGGTCATGGCCACGCAGAACCCGATCGAGCAGGAAGGCACCTACGCGCTGCCCGAGGCGCAGCTCGACCGCTTCATGCTGATGATTCGCGTGGGCTACCCGACCAAGGAAGACGAGCGCGCCATCATGGAACGCGCGACCGCGACGGTGGTGTCGAAGGCCGAAGCGGTGGCGGGGTCGCAGCAGATAGCGGAGGCGCGCCAGGTGCTGGGCGAGATCTACGTCGACGACAAGATCAAGGACTACATCGTCAACCTGGTGCACGCCACGCGCGAGCCCAAGGCGTACGGGATGCCCGAATTGGAGGATTTTATCCAGTTCGGCGCCAGCCCGCGCGCGTCCATCTATCTCAACCAGGCGGCGCGCGCGCACGCGTTCCTGCGCCACCGCGGCTACGTCACGCCCGAGGACATCAAGGCCATCGGCGTCGATGTGCTTCGCCACCGTGTGATCCTGACCTACGAGGCCGAGGCCGAGGAGATGACGTCCGAGCAGGTGGTGCGCAAGCTGTTCGAGAAGATCGAAGTGCCGTGAGTCCGCGGCCGCCATGCTGACCCGCGAGCTGCTGAAGAAGATCCGCAAGATCGAGATCGTCACCGAACGCCTGGTGCGCGATCGGATGGCCGGGCAATACCACTCGGTGTTCAAGGGCAGCGGCATCGCGTTCTCGGAGGTTCGCGCGTACAACCCCGGCGACGACATCCGCATGATCGACTGGAACGTGTCGGCGCGCATGAACGACGTCTACGTCAAGCTGTTCACCGAAGAACGCGAGATGACGGTGCTGCTGCTGGTCGATATGTCGGCCTCGGGACGTTTCGGCTCGCGCGATCAGGAGAAGCGCGAGCTTGCAGCCGAGCTGGCGGCGGTACTGGCGTTCTCGGCGATTCGCAACAACGATCGGGTCGGCCTCATCATTTTCACGGATGAGGTCGAGCGCTTCGTGCCCGCGAAGAAAGGCAAGAAGCACGTGCTGCGCGTGGTCAGCGAGATCTTGTCGTTCGAGCCGCGCTCGCCGCGCACGCACATCGGCGCGGCACTGGATTTTCTGGGCCGCATCGAGCGGCGGCGCGCGGTGGCGTTTCTGGTGTCGGATTTCCTGGCGCCACCGTCGCAGTACGAGCGGCCGCTGCGCATGGCCGCCAGCCGGCACGACCTGGTGCCCGTGGCCATCACCGATCCGCTGGAAGAGGTTTTGCCGGACGTGGGTTTGATTGAGCTGTTCGATCCCGAGACCGGCGAGGTGGTGGTGTTCGACACCTCGGGTCCCGAGAGCCGCGCGTTCGCCGAGGACACGCGCCGCGCGCGGGTGGCGCGCGAGTCCCTGTTCCGGCGGCTGTCGCTCGACGCGATCGCCTTGCGCACCGATCGTCCGTACCTGCCGGCGCTGACCAGCTTCTTCGAGGCGCGTGCGCGGAGGTTGCGACATTGACCGCGCCGGCCCGCGCCGCCAAGAAGGGCGCCGGCTCGGCCGACGCGGGCGTCGATGCGCGCGTGACCGGCGTGCAGGCGGCCCCGCCGGCAGCACCGCCTGATCCCGCAGCGCCGACGGTGACCGCGCGCGCAGATCGAACCGATGCGCGGGTCGGCGACGTCATCAAGCTGACCGTCACGGCCGTGGGTCCGCGCGGTACGCCGGTCAACCTGCCGTCGACCATCGAGCTGCCGCCGTTCTCGTTGCTCGATCGCAAGGACGCCGAGAAGGATCTGGGCGACGGGCGCATGCAGCGCGAGTTCACGTTGCAGGTGGCGGCCTACGAGCCGGGTGAGACCGCCATCCCGCCGGTCGAGGTTACCTACCTGGGCACCGGCGGCGACGTCCGTACGGCGCGCACGCAGGCGGTGCCGATCAAAATCACAAGCCTGCTTGCCAACGAGCCCGAGCCAGCGCTGAAGGACAACGCGGCACCGGTGCGCGTGCTCGAGGACAACTTCCTCCCGCTCTACGTCGCCTCCGGACTGGCAGCGGCGGCGCTGGGCGGGGTGGTCGCGCTGTGGCTGCGCCGGCGCTTGCGGGCGCGGGCGGCGGCCCGGCCGGCGCCGCCACCGCGGCCCGCCCACGAGATCGCGCTCGAGCGGCTGGATCGACTGGGCGCCGAGGGCTTCGCCGAAGGGCAAGACCTGCGGCCTTTCTACTTCGCGCTGTCCGAGATCATTCGCGATTACCTGGGCAGCCGCTACCGCTTCGACGGCCTCGAGATGACCACCGAGGAACTGGTCGACGAGCTGCGCCGGCGTGCACCGCGGGCGCTGGTCATGGGCGAAGTCGCAGGCTGGTTGTCGGTTTGCGATCTGGTGAAATTCGCCAAGGTGGCGCCGCTGCCGATGGAGGCGCGCGGTGCGCTGGAAACCGCGATTCGCATCGTCGAGTCGACCCGACCGCGGCCCGAGCCCCTGGTGGGCCAGGACACGGGGGTGGCGCCGCCGCCGCAGGAGGCCGCCGGTGGCTGATCCTCGCAGCGCCACGCCCGCGCCCGCGCCGATCCCGTACGGGCTCATAGCGGTCGTGTTCTTGCCGGCGACCGCCGTCTATCTGTGGTTCCTGCGCGGCGCCGAAAACTTCCGCTTCGCGCACCCGGGTGCGCTGGCCCTTGTCCCGATCGCAGTTGCACTGGTGCTGTGGGCGGGCATCCGGCGGGCAGCCACACGGCAGGGCGTGCTGGTGCACCCACGCGCGGGCGAGCTTGCCCTGCGGCCGCGCGGGTTCGTGGCGCGGCTGCGCGATCTGCCGACGGTGCTACGGCTCCTGGTCGTGGTGCTGCTTGGCGCTGCCCTGGCACGGCCACAAACCTCGCAGCCTGACGACGACATCGAACTTGAAGGCATCGACATCGTCATCACCCTGGATCTGTCGGGCTCGATGGAGGAGACCGACCTCCTGCCCAACCGCCTTGAGGCCGCCAAGGCCGTGATCCAGGATTTCGTGCAGCGCCGGCCGTCCGACCGCCTGGGCCTGGTCATCTTCGGCCGCGACGCCTATACGCACATCCCGTTGACCCTCGACCATGGGGCGTTCCTGCGCATGCTGGCCGAGCTGCACTCCGGCATCATCGACGGCAAGGGCACGGCGATCGGCAACGGGCTCGGCGTGGCGCTGAACCGGTTGCGCAAGTCGGAGGCGCGATCGAAGGTCATCATCTTGCTGACCGACGGCGACAACAACGCCGGCAACATCTCGCCCATCCAGGCCGCGACCTTCGCGCAAAAACTATCCGTGAAGATCTACACCATCCTCGCCGGCGACAACGACAGCAGTGACCAGCCTGCCGCCGCAGGCGTGCCGCGGCAGCGCTACCCGGTCAACCCCAAGCTGCTGGAAGAGATCGCGGGCATGACCGGCGGCACGCCGTACCTGGCCACCGACACCCGGGCCTTGCAGCGCCGTTTCCAGAACATCCTCGAGGATCTGGAAAAATCGCGCCTGCGGGATCGGGGCGTGCTTTACGCCGAGCTGTACCCGCGTTTTCTGTTTCCCGCCTACTTCGTCCTGCTGCTTGAGATCCTGTTGCGCCTGACCCGCCTGCGGAGGTTGCCGTGAGGCTGGCGCATCCGCAGCTGCTGTGGCTCGTGCTCGCGGTGCCGGTGGTGGTCCTGGCCTACGTGCTGGCGTTCTCGCGGCGGAAGCAGTTGCTGGCTCGGCTGGGCGGCACAGTGCTTTTGCGAATGGCGGCGTCCGTGTCGGTTCCGCGCAAGATCCTGCGTGCGGTGTACGTGACGTCGGCGCTGGCGCTGCTGGCGCTGGCCCTGACGCGGCCGCAGGCAGGCGGGCGGGCCAAGCTTGAGAAGCAACGCGGTCTCGATCTGGTGGTGGCGCTGGACTTCTCGAAATCGATGCTCGCGCGTGACATCTACCCGTCGCGGCTGGAACGCGCCAAGCGCGAGCTCGAGCGTCTGATGGACCACATGGCCGGCGATCGCATCGGGCTGGTGGCGTTCGCCGGCGAGACGCTGAGCTACCCGCCCACGACCGATTACGCGGCGGTCAAGCTGTTCTGGCGCGATCTTTCGCCTGGCGACATGCCGGTAGGAGGCACCGCCATCGGCCGCGCACTCAAGGCGGCCCTGGAACAGCTGGTGCGGCTGCGCCAGAAGGGCGGCGAGACGCGCTCGCAGGTGATCTTGTTGCTGACTGACGGTGAGGACACCGAGAGCGAGCCCCTGATGGTGGCCGATGAAGCGTCGCAACTGGGCGTGAAGGTGTTCACGGTCGGCAT
>JANPCZ010000138.1:0-44619 GCA_031431215.1 Myxococcales bacterium | reverse complement strand
AGAAGAGATGCCGCTGCTCGACGCGATGGCCCGGCGTTTCCGAGGCCAGGATGTCCAGGTCCTCGCCGTCTCGATCGACGAGGATCGGGCGGCCGCCGAGGAGTTCCTGAAGACCAGGAAGACCTGGGCGCTCACACTGGCACACGATCCGAAGGGGCGGGTCCCCGAGCGGTTGAAGCCCCCCAAGATGCCGACCTCCTATTTGATCGACGCCAGCGGCGTGGTCCGCCACATCAACGCCGGATTCGAACGTGGGGATATCGCGCGCTTGGAGGCCAAACTACGCGAGCTGGCCGAGACACCCTGAGGTCGCCTCAGCAGGCGACCCCGACCCCGGTACGTTGCGTCTTGCACGCATGGGAACCAAGGGCCGCGTCGATGTTTCCTGGCACGCTGTCGGGGGCCGTCGTGCCCTCGGCCGACCTGGTCGCGGCTGGCTTCGTGGGGTCGTGACCCGAAGCCCTGGCCGGTCGGCAGCAATCAGGTCTTCTTCCTGGCCGCTGGGCTTGCAGGCGCCGGGCCGCACGAATCCCGCAACACCAGGCTGGTAGGCAGCACGATATTCTGGGCCGCGCTCGGCCCCCGCTCGGAAACGCGTTCCACGAGTAGTTCGGCGGCCCGCTTGCCGACCAGGTAGGAAGGCTGCTGCACGGTCGACAGGCGGGGCGAGAACACGTCCTGCCAGTCGTAGTTGTCGTACCCGATCACGCTGACGTCTTCGGGGCAGCGCAGGCCTTGCGCCTTGAGTGCGGCGACGGTCCCGATCGCCAGCGCGTTGCTAGTCGCGAAGATCGCGGTGGGCGCCTCGGGCAGAGCCAGCATGCGCGTCGCGGCCGAGAAGCCGTCCTGCAGGCTCAACGGCACGCGGATCTCGTATTCGTTGCGCCGGCGGATGCGGGCTTCGGCCAGAGCGCGCGCGTAGCCCTCGCACCGGCCGCGGTGGCTCGATACTTCGTAGTCGACGCTGATGAGGCCGATCTGCCGGTGGCCCAGCTGCAGCAGCTGACGGGTCGCCTGGTAGCCACCGCCCGTGTTGTCGGCCACCACCGTATCGAGATCCAGCGGGATCTCGCGGTCGATGCACACCAGCGGCACCGGGCAGGCTGCGAGCCAGGGCCGTACTGATGGCGCCGCGGGTGTCTCGGGAGCCGCGATCACGAGCGCACCGTCGCAGCGCAAGGCCCGGAGGGTGTCGAAGTTCTGCTTCTCTCGTTCCGGATCTTCGTTGCTGTTAAACAGCACGACCGCGAATCCGGCCGCACGCGCGGCGTCCTCGGCCCCCTTCACCAGGCCTGAGAAATACGGATTGCTGCTGTCCGGGATCAGCAGGCCCAGGGTCATCGTGCGCTTGAGGCGCAGGCTCTGCGCCACCCGGTTGGGCGCGTAGCCTTGCCTGGCGACCGCCGCCAGGATGCGCTGCTCGGTGGCGGCGCTCAGGCGCTTCTTGCCGTTTAGGAAGCGCGAGACCGATGACACTGACACGCTGGCCTCCTTGGCCACCGAACGGATGTCGGCCGTCGCAGGCGGGCGTCGAACTCGGGCAGAGCCTGGATTACGAGGTGGCATCGGTATGGGCTGTGAAAACCCGCGGCTGCCAAACTAGCAGAGTTTGAGAAGACGGTTTGTGCAAAAGCGGCGATCGAATCGCAGTCCGCTTCAGCGCAGATCGAGCGGTCGGCCCAGCAACTTTTGGTGGCGGGCACCTAGCTCGCGGAGCTCTCTCAGGTGGCCTTGCGTGCGGTAGATGCGTGCGAGCGTGAGCCAGGCGGCGCGAGTTTCTGGATCGAGGGCGATGGCTCGCTCAAGGTGGACCACGGCGGTGGGGGACTTGCGCGCGTTGGCGGCGAGCACGCCCAGCCACAGATGGGCGCGAACGGTCTCGTCGAACGCGGCGATCGCGGCCTGGCACCGTGGCGTCGCCAGCGCCATCCGCCCACGACGCAAGTGCAGCTCGCACGCGAGCGCCTGCAAGCCGGGCGCGCCGGGAAAGTGAAGGCTGGCGTCACGCAGCAGCCGATCGGCGCGCACCATCTCGTTCTTCTCGAGCGCGTCGACCGTGGCCCAGTGCTCGCGCGCGTAGGCCGGCTCGCTGTCGGGCACGACGTTGAAGCGGGCCGCGTCCCTGGGTAGGCCCAGACGCCGGCGCTCGCGTGTGATACTTGTGACGAGCTCGTCGATTCCGGCGGCTCCGGCCGCGCGCGTGGCCGCAGCCTCGGCCGCTGTCAGCGACGACAGCTGCAGATGGACATGCGCCAGCTGCGCCATGACCTCGGGCTTGCCGCCGTCGCGCTTTTCCGCAAGCGCCGATGCCTGACGGGCGGCACGCAGGGCGGCCTCGTTGTCCTCGACTTGCAGGAATGCCACCGCGGCTTCCAGCGGCGGCTCGGGATCGAGCGCCACCGATGCCAGCACCATGGCGCGCTCGCATGCTTGGCGGGCGCCGCCGTCGTGGCCCAACGGTGGCAGTAGCCGGCATGACAGGCGCTGTGCGAACAGCTCGTCGGGGTACTTCACCGCCAGCGGCCCGGCTATGGCGAAGGCACTGTCACGGGCGCCGGTAGCGTCCTTGTCGTTGTACAGCTTGACCGCGTCGTTGTACCGATCGACATCCTCCCTCGACATGGCCAGCGGCACCGCTGTGGCTCCGCTGGCCCTGGCCGGGTTGCTGGGCGCGACGCTGCCGGCACGTGCGCCAAAGAATTCAAGCGCCGTCCGGCGATCGCTGTCCGACCACTCGGCGTCGCGCGCTTGGTCGATGTGATCCCAAAGCGCCCGCGCTTCGGCGGCCGGATCGGGCTTGTCGCGCAGGCGGTGATCGACGGCGATGGCGCACAGCTGCGCATCGGCCAGCGAGAAGGCTTGCTCCCGTTCGCTCCAGCTTGGGTTCATGATCGCTTCGCGCTCGCGCCCGTGCATGGCGCCCAGCGCGTGCGCCCACTCGTGCAGGAACACCACCAGCTCCTTGTGCGCCTTGCGCGCGAAGTACAGCTCCTCCAGTTCTTTGAAGTCCAGCAAGTCGAGGCTGGCGCGCAGTGCGCGCATTTCCTCCAGATCGATCATCTGCCGCATCACCAGGTGGCGGCCGGGCTGGTGTGCGGCGCCCAGCCCGTGGATCGACGTGGTCACCAGCGGCAGCCCGCTGACGAACCCCAGCACGAAATCGACGCCGTCGCCCGGATCCAGCGCGAAAAGTTCCTTCAGTGCGTCCTCGACGCGCGCGCCAGAGCCGCGCCGGTCCCAGTTGCGGAACACCGCCGCTTCGAAGCGCAGGTTGAAGGTCGGCTCGACGAAGGCATTGACCCGGCCGAGCAGTTCTCGCACCTGCGACTGCCAGATCTTTCCCACACGGCGATAATCCTGATCGGCCCACACCCGCAGGCGCGCCAACCGCAACGGTCCCGGCGGTCGGGCCGACACCAGCTGGTGCAACTGCGCCGGCATCAGGCGGGCAGCGAGCTGCCGCTGGGCCGACATCGACGTGTCGAATGCGGTCAGTGCAGGCAGCGTCGCCAGCCCGATCAAGAACGCACTCTGACAGCTGCGCAGCATCGCGCCACTCACGGGGGGTCGCACCGGACTGGACGTGGGCCCGGGTAATCGAGTCGTCGCCGCGCGCGGTTGAAAAGCTTGGGATCGTCGCCCGACAGTGCGCCGGTGCGCTTGCGCAGCTGTTCGGCCATGGCCTCGCGGATGGTCGGCCCGCCCAAGATCTCGCTCTTGCCGTCGGGAAACAGATCGTCGCCGCCGGTGAGGATGAAATCACTCGACACCAGCGATAGCTGCTCGTCGGGATCGACGCGCCGTCCGTCATCGCGCAACAGATCCACCGTGAGAGCACCGTCCCGACAGCGCGCGGTGGCGCGCACGCCCGACAGCGACACGACGCCGCCTGGCTGTTCCAGGTTGCGTGCGACGGCGTCGGCCAGATCGGCTCCCGAGATGGTCATGCGCGCAAACCGGTTGTCGAACGGATACGCCTCGAACAGGCGCCCGTAGGTCAGCGGCCCGGCCGGGAGATCGGCGCGCAGGCCACCACCGTTGGTCAGCGCCACGTCGTCCTCAGGCTGAGCAGCAAGCATGAGATCCGCGAACAGGTTGCCGAGTGGTGATTCCTCTTGTCGGGTGCGCCACACCGGCGCACTCACCGTGACGCCTAGCGGATCGGACAGGCGCGCTTCGGCGACGCCGAAGGCTGGGGCGAGCAACTTGGTCATGCCCGTGTCGGCGATCACCGGCGCGCCCTCGTACAGGTCGGGCCGGCACGACTCGGTGCTGGGTGGCCAGGTCGGCAGGCGGTCGAAGCCACACAGATAGCGCGGCGAGAAGATGGTCGACGCGACCACCTTCTTGGCGCGGCGATCGTAGGTCAGGTCGACGCGTCCGAAAGCACGCCCGTTGGCGAATGACTCGACGATGGCGATGCCGGCCACGCGGTGGGCGATACCCTCGTGCGTGTGACCGGCGACGATGACGTCGACCAGATGGGCGGGCAGGGCGCGTGCGACTGCGAAGATCTCGTCGCTGCCCCGGCACGAGGACAGATCATCGGGCTCATCGAAGCGCAGGCACTTCCCGCCTTCGTGCGCGACCACGATGACAATCGAGGCGCCGGCCTTGCGCAGTTTGCGCGCTTCTGCCTCTATCACCGCCGGCAGTGGAGTCACATCGAGGCCACGCAGGTTGGCGGGTAGCGTGGCGCGCGGTGTGCCCGGGGTGGTCACCCCGACGATGCCGATCTTGAGCTGCGCGGCGGTCACCAGCATGGACGGGTGCACGTTCGCCCACGCCGGCGGCGGGCCGCCATCAGCCGCCTGGATGTTGGCGGCGAGAAACGGAAAGCGGGCCTCGCGCGCCCGCGCGCGCAGGGCGCCGCGCGGATCTCCGTCGGATTCTTCGTCGATCGTCGCGGCCGGTCCTTCAGGGCCGAAGTCGAACTCGTGGTTGCCGATGGCGGCGGCGGTGTAACCGAGAGTGTTGTAGGCGCGAACGACGATCGCGCCCTCGCCCAGGTTGGATGGCAGGGTGCCCTGGAACATGTCGCCCGCGTCCAGCAGCAAGACAGCGCCCTTATCGCGTGTGCGGCTGCGTCGCAGGTTCGCGACGTGGGCCGAGAGCCAGGGCAGGCTCTCGATGTGGCCGTGCAAATCGTTGGTGCCGACGATGCTCAGGATCGTCAGATCGGCGCGCCGTTGCGCCTGCGTCTTCGTGTCAGCACGTGCATCGACCCGCGCCCCCGCGTCTCCGGCGAGCAGGCAGAGGATTAGGAGCGGGGCGACTCCGTGCATCGAGCGGAGGATTTTACGACTTCATTCGCCGCCTCGGTGCCGGTTTCGCAATACGCCGTCACCGCCCGCATCGAGGCACGCGGATGCGCGGGCGGACCAGCTGTGATCGGGTACCCCGTCCGCCCCCCGATTGATAAGTATCCGGTTGGCCTCTTGTGGTGCTCGCTGGCCACCGCCCGGTCGAATCGCGGTAAAACCCGCACATGCCATTGACGCTGTGCCTTGCCTTGGCCGTCGTGGCGCAGACCACGATCGCCGCAGATAGCGAGTCGGCGCGCGCAAGCTACACCAAGTACGAGTACCGCATCCCGATGCGCGACGGGGCGCGGCTGTTCACGGCCGTGTACGTGCCGAAAGACACGACCCAGACCTGGCCTGTCATGCTGACCCGCACGCCCTACAGCGTCGCGCCCTACGGTGTCGACGCGTACCGGACTTCGCTTGGCCCGTCAGAGCACTTCATGAAGGAGAAGTTCATCTTCGCCTACCAGGACGTGCGTGGCCGGTACATGTCCGAGGGCACTTTCGTCGAGATGCGCCCGCACATCGCTGTCAAGCGCGGGCCCAAGGATGTCGACGAGAGCAGCGACACCTTCGACACCATCGCATGGCTCATCAAGAACGTGCCGGGGCAGAACGGACGCGTGGGCATGTCGGGCATCTCGTATCCAGGCTTTTACACGGCCGCCGCCCTCATCGATGCGCACCCGGCGCTGAAGGCGGCATCGCCCCAGGCTCCCGTCGCCGACATGTACATGGGTGACGACGCCTACCACAACGGTGCGTTCCTGCTGCCCCACAACTTCTCGTTCTTCACCCGCTTCGTCGAGCGCAAGGGCGAGCCGGAGAAGCCCAAGCAGACGCTGTCATTCGAGTACGGCACGCCCGACGGCTACGATTTCTTTCTCAAGATGGGGCCGCTCGGGAACTCGCGCAAGCTGCTCCCCGGCCACGCGTACTGGCAGGAGTACCTGGACCACCCGACCCTGGACGACTTCTGGAAGGCGCGATCAATCGTGCCGCATTTGAAGAAGGTGACGCCCGCCGTGATGACCGTGGGCGGATGGTTCGATGCCGAGGATCTGCAGGGCTCGCTGTCGGTGTATCGGGCGATCGAGAAGTCGAGTCCGGGCGCGACCAACATGCTGGTGATGGGGCCCTGGTCGCACGGCGGTTGGGCCGGCAAGAACGACGGCGATCGGCTGGGCAACCTGCACTTCGCCAGCAAAACCGCCGCGTTTTTCCGCGAGCACATCGAGCTGCCTTTTTTCGTGCAGCACCTGAAGAGCAAGAGGGACGTCAAGGACGTCAAGGACGTCAAGGACGTGAAAACTGCGAAGGACGCGAAGGACGTCAAGCTGCCCGAGGCTTACATCTTCCACACTGGCATCAACGAATGGCGCCGGCACGATGCCTGGCCGCCCCGTGGGGCCACCCGCCGATCGCTGTACCTCGGCGCCGGGGGCAGGCTGGGTTGGGACGCGGCGCCGGCCGCGGGTGGCACCGAGTTCGACGAGTACGTGAGCGATCCGGCGCGCCCGGTGCCGTTTCTCGGCTACGTCGCGCAGGCCATGACCTTCGACTACATGACCGAGGACCAGCGCCACGCTGCCCGGCGCCCCGACGTGCTGGTGTACGAGACGCCCGTCCTCGAGGGCGATGTCAGCGTCGCCGGGCCGGTCGGGGTGACGCTGCATGTGTCCACCAGCGGCACCGATTCGGACTTCGTCGTCAAGCTGGTTGACGTGTATCCGGGCGACTTCCCCGCGCCGCCATCACCCGCCCCCGCTGCGGGGGCAAGCGGCGCGCCGGTGCCACAGAACGCGGTTAAGCACGGCGGCTATCAACAACTGGTTCGCGGTGAGCCGTTTCGCGGCAAATACCGCAAGAGTTTCGAACGGCCGGTTGCCTTCGAGCCCGGCCGTCCCGAGACCATCACCTTCACGCTGCCTGACGTCGCCCACACATTCCGGCGTGGGCACAAGATCATGGTGCAGGTGCAAAGCTCATGGTTCCCGTTCATCGATCGCAACCCGCAGAAGTTCACCGACATCCCAGGCGCGAAACCCGAAGACTTCGTGAAAGCCACGCAACGGGTCTATCGGTCACCGGCCCGGCCGTCGGCCCTGACGCTGTACGTGTTGCGCTGAGCGCGAAGTAGTTTGCTTCGACGATGCGGTTGAGGGCGGTGAGCACATGTGCGACCATCCGCGCGGCGTGCGGATTTTTCGGTTGCTGGGAGCCGTGCTTGGGCTTTTCGCGGCGAGCTGTGCCGGGCCACGGGCCAGCGCGGGTTTGCTGGACGGCGAGTTGCCGACCGACACCATGGCGCCTGATGGTGACATGGGTTTCGATGGGCTCACGTTCTTCACCACCAGCGCGACCACGGCCAGTGGCATGCGGGTGGCATTCGAGCGTGCCGCAACGAGAGGAATGGTCGGGGTCGTGCTGGGGGTCGGCGCCGGAGCCATCAACGATCCGGCTGGCAAGGAGGGTCTGGCTCACTTCGTCGAGCACCTCGTGTTCCGCGGGCGTACCGACGTGGCCGCGGACGCGCCCACGGTCGCCGAGCGTCTGAACCGCATCGGAGCTACCTTCAACGCATTCACCAGCCTGGATGCGACCAAGTACATCTTGTTCGCGCCCCGTGCGGCGCTGCCCGAACTTCTGGAGATCGCGGCCGTCGTGCTGGGGCATCCGCTGGGTGGGATCGATGCTCACGGGCTGGAGATCGAGCGCGAGATCGTCCAGAACGAACTGCGCCAGCGCAACGAGAGCCGCGTCTATGGCCAGGTCATGGGTTGGATGCAGACGGCGTTGTTTGCCGTCGGCCATCCCTATGCACGCGCAGTGGGCGGCACGAGCGACACCTTGCGGGGGCTGACCCTGCCGGACGCAAGGCAGTTCGCGACGCAGCACTACCGGACCGAGAGCGCGACCATGCTTGTGGTTTCAGATCTGACGCCCGACGAGGTCAAGACCCTGCTGACCGGGGGCATGCCACGGCCGCTGCTGGGCAATGCCGCGTCCGCTCGCAAGCCGGACCAGCGCCTCGGGGGCGTGCCCATCAAGACCGCGCCGGCCGCGTCGGCAGGCTTCGTGGCGTACCAAGCGCCGGTCAGCCTGCCAGAGGCGTGGATCGCGTGGGCGTTGCCCAGCATCTACAGCCCCACCGGCGCGCAGGTGAAGGTGGTCAGTGCGCCGGCCGTCGAGCAGCGGTTGCAAGAAGCGTTTCGCGGCCATGCGGACGTGGTCCGGGTCAACCTGGTGGCCTTCCCGTGGCGAACGTCGACGCTGCTTGCGTTGCAGGTGATCTTGACCGACGCGAAGGTGCGCCCCGAGGTTGTCAAGCAGGTCAGCGAGGTGTTCACCAGCCTGTGGAGTCAGTTCACCAAGCGGGACCTGCAACAACTCGCCGCCAACTTGGAAAAGGAGGGCCGCAACACCCTGACTCAAATGACCGGGCTGTTGCTGTTACGTGATCGTGCTCAGGTGCTGTTCGGCATGCGGCAGCAGGCGGTTGCGCAGGTGGTTCTGCGCTCGGAATCGTTCGTGGCGCGGGCGCTCGATCGGTCCGACTACCTGCAGAACCTGGGCGATCCCGCTACTTACGAGAGGGGGTTGAGCGATGTCATCGCGCTGACCCCGACAGATATCGCCGCGTTCGCCGAGCGTTACCTGAAGGGCGATCGTTCGCGTGTGCTGTACCTGGACCCAATCCCGGCCGGGCAGCGGACCGCGCCCGGCGCGGTCGGTGTGGCCGGCGGGGCCGAGCTGGCTGGGGCGCTGGGCAATGATACGCCGGTGCTGGGCGCCGACCTCGGTGATGCCCCGCGGGTTCCGCCACCGCCCGAGATCGCACAGGCGCGGCACTACCACCTGCGGAACGGCCTCGAGGTCGCTATCATTCCGAGACGCCAGTTTCCGGCGGTGACCGCGGTGCTGTCGTTCAACGGTGGCACTGCGGCGGGCGAGCCCCGGGGTGTGGTCGACCTGTTGCGCATCGTCCAGTCGCCGACGCTGTCGCTGGCGGCCAACGCGATGGAGGTCAATGCGTACGACGGCATCGACTTCACGTCGGATGTGGTGCGTGCGGGCAAGCGCAACCTTGGCAATGCCCTGTACTTGCTTGCCGCGCGCGTAACCCGCGCCGATGGCATCGATTGGGACGAGGCGCTTGCGCCACCCGAGGAGCACGCGGCGCCGGTTGAACCCGCGCCGCAGGTCAAGGCCACGCGTGCGTTCTGGCAAGCGCTGTACGGCGATCATCCGTATGGCCGGTCATCCAGTTACGCCGACTGGTTGGCCATCACCCCCGACCAGATGCGGGCGTGGATCGTGCGCATGCACAATCCGCGCAACGCCGCGCTGATCATCGCGGGCGACGTCGATGTCGCAGCGACCAAGATCCTGGTCGAGCGCTGGTTTGGCTCGTGGCAGATACCTCTCGAGGCTGTCGAGTTGCAGCCGCCGCGGCCGCCGGCCCTGCCATTTGCCGGCCAGGCGCACGAGACCGTGCTGGTTCAGCACCGGCCGGGCGTCAGCCAGACCGAGATCATGCTGGGCTGCCGCCTGCCGGCCGGCGGTCAGCAGGCTCTGGCCAAGTATCAACTGCTGGCGGGCCTGGTGGGCAGCCAGCTACAGACCCGCTTGCGCGAGGAGGCGGGCGCGTCCTACTCGATCGACGCAAACGCGGCGGTGTTGCGCGGCGGCTCGGCGCACCTTGTGGTGACGGCCCTGGTGGACGACTCTCGGTTCGGCGCGGTCTTGAAGGTGGTGCGCGGCCTGTGGCGCCATATGGGGGACAGCGGTTTCGATCGGGGCAGCCTGAGCCAGATCAAGTGGCGGAATGCGACTGGCAGCAACCTGGGCTTCCAGACCTCGACCGAGTTCGCGCTGCGCACCCTGGACGCGCTTAACCGCGGCGCTTCCACCGATTTTGCCGTCCGCATGGAACGCCAGTACATCGACACGACGCCGGCAGACTTGCACGCCGCCTTTCAGGTCTGCCGAGCCACCACGGTCATGTCGCTGGTCGGCGACGAAGCAAAGATCCGCGCGGCGAAGTGACCGAGCCCGTGCGCCGCGCGCCTGCCGCGTGATTCATTTCATGGTCAGCTTCACGTCGTTGTAGGCGCCTTTGCACAGACTATTCCCGGGGGTGAAGTTGACACTCAGGTTGTACACGCCAGGCGGGTTCCTGGAACTCACCGAGAGCACCATCCTGAACGTCTGCTGATCCAGGACCTCAAGCGACTTGATCTGCGCAGTCGTTATGGGATCGAGGACCGAGGCATCGATCGATCGTCCTAGATCGAGCGACGCGCCCTTGGTCCACACCGCCACCACCTTGCTTGGGCCCGGCTTTCCCGGCGTGGCGAGCTCGATGTGGAAGTTGTCCATGACCGGGATGGGCATCACCGGCACCGAGTAGCGGCCCCACACCTCGACATCGAAGTCGCGATCCAGGGCTGCTGGATCGGCGACGAGTGTCGCCTTCGTGGTCAAGGGGCACTGCGGATCCCTGTCGCTGCTGCACGCAGCCAAGTTCAGGGCCACTGCGATGAACGAGTAGACAAGCGCTGCTCTCATGACCGCGGATGTTACGCCGACCAGGGCCGCGTGGGGCGGTGTTTCACGGGTGGGTCGGAATCGGGAGCCGTGGCGCCTGTTGCCTTGCGCCCGCTAGCGTGCCGGCTTTTCGCCGTGACGAGCGATCTCGCGTTCCAGCTCGTTGGCTTGTTCACCCAGGTGCCACGGCCGTTGCTGGTACACGTCCTCGAACAGCGAGGCGCGCGGCGGCTTGCCCGGAATACGCTCGACCTCGGCCAGCGTCGCGGCGAAGGTGGCCTCGAACGACGCCCTGAAGCTGGCCTCGTCGGCATCGTGATAGGCGCCCTTGCCGTCCAGGTACTTGCGAAAGCGCGCCAGCGGATCGTGGGGCTGCCACTCGGGCGGCTCGGTGGGATCCCGGTACACCGACGGATCGTCCGACGAGCTGTGGGGTCCACGCCGGTAAGTGCGGGCTTCGATCAAGGTGGGGCCCTCGCCACGACGGGCGCGCGCCACCGCCTGCGCAGTGACGTGGGCCAGTGCCAGCGCGTCGTTGCCGTCGACCAGGATGCCGGGCATTCCATAGGCGACGGCTTTTTGCGCGAAGGTGACCGACGCGGTCTGGGTCGACTTCGGCACCGAGATGGCCCAGCCATTGTTGCGGCACAAGAAGATGCACGGCGCCTTGCGAACCGCGGCGAAGTTGCAGCCGATGTGGAACGCGCCGGTCGATGTGGTGCCGTCGCCAAAGTAGGTCAGGGCGACATCGTCCTTGCCCGACATCCTGGCCGCCATCGCCACGCCCACTGCCTGCGGGATCTGCGTGCCCACTGGGGAGCTTATCGACACAAAGTTGAGCGCACGCGCCGAGTGGTGCACCGGCATCTGCCGTCCCTTGATCGGGTCCTCGGCGTTGCCGAAGATCTGGCACAAGAAATTACGCAGCGAGTAGCCACGGAAGAACGCGGCACCGATCTCGCGGTACGAGGGAAAGATCCAGTCGCCCGGCCGCAGCGCGTGCACCGGCCCGACGTGGGTCGCCTCCTCACCGAAGGCGGTCAAGTAGAAGCCGATGCGGCCTTGCCGTTGCAGCGTAAGCATCCGCTCGTCGAGCAGGCGCACCATCAGCATGGTCTCGTAAATTTTGCGCAGTTCCGGCACGGACAGGCTGGGCTCGCGCTGGGGGTGCACCACCCGGCCTTCGTCGTCGAGCACGCGGACCAGTTCAAGCTTCATGAGCGATTGTCAACCGGCGCGGAAACCACTAGATAGTACCACTCGAAAGTTGGACTCGTTGCGAGGATACCCATGAAATTGCGCGTGCGCGACGTGCTGTCGTACCAGGGCCGCGACTATATCGTCGAGGCCGTGCTCAGCTACCGACTGTCAGGCAAGGTTTACCCGCTGGTCCGTGCGGTTGACGGGTCCGGAGCAAGCGCCGACATTCGCTGGGTCGAGCCCTTGATGGACGACGTGGATGATCGCCTGCTGCTGTTCACGGAGGTCAAGGACCTCGACATGGCGACGCCACCGCCGGCGACGATCTCGTACCGGGGCGGCAGTTACGTGCCGCGCCTGTCGGGCACAGGACCGGTTGCGGTGGCGGGCCGGGCGCCTGATCGCCCTGGTGATGGGGCGCAGGTCAGCGTGTGGCGCTACCGCGCGGCGGGGGATCTGTTCCTGCAGATCGAAAAATGGGAAGAGTGGCCCGACCGCACCATCGTGCTGGCTGGTGAATCGGTGCACAAGGGCATGATTGACGTGTTGCCGGGGCCCGGCAAGGACGCAAGCAAGTAGGACCGACGATGCACAAACTGGTACTTCTCCGTCACGGCGAGAGCGACTGGAACCGCGAGAACCGGTTCACCGGATGGACCGACGTGGATTTGTCCGACAAGGGCCGCGGCGAAGCCAAAGCTGCGGGTCAGTTGCTCAAGCAAGAAGGCTTCGGCTTCGACCGCGCGTATTCGTCGTTGCTCAAGCGGGCCATCCGGACGCTGCAAATGGTGCTCGACGAGATGGATCTGATGTGGATCCCGGTCGAGCGATCGTGGCGGCTGAACGAACGCCACTACGGGGCGCTGCAGGGCCTCGACAAGGCCGAGACCGCGGCGAAGTTCGGTGACGACCAGGTCAAGATCTGGCGCCGCAGTTACGACGTGCCGCCACCGCCGCTCGATCGGAGCGATCCGCGCTACCCGGGTCACGACCCGCGCTACCGGGATCTCGCGGCCGCCGAGTTGCCGGTGACCGAGTGCCTGAAGGACACGGTCGCGCGCTTCGTGCCGTACTGGCGGGACACCATCGCGCCCGCGGTGAAGGCGGGACAGCGCGTGGTCATCACGGCGCACGGCAATAGCCTGCGCGCGCTGGTCAAGTACCTCGACGGTGTCAGCGACGAGGACATCCTGGACCTGAACATCCCCACCGGCGTCCCGCTGGTCTACGAACTCGACGACGCATGCCGCCCGCTCAAGCACTACTACCTGGGCGACCAGGCCTTGATTGCCGCCGCCATGAACGCGGTCGCGAACCAGGGCAAGAAGAAGTAGCGGCCAGCGGCGGCCTTGCCGAGGTTGCGGGGTGCGGCTCTTGTCCGTACTCTTACCGGTAGGAGTAATACCATGCGCATCACGTCGAAAGGGCAAGTGACCATTCCGCAGGGTATTCGCGAGAAGTTCGGCCTCCTGCCGGACACCGATGTGGACTTTCGCATTGATGGCAACACCGTGAGGCTGGTCAAGGTCGAGCGCCGCAAAGGCGAAAGCCGCGGCGCTGTTGTTGTGGCGCGGCTTAGAGGTAGGGGCGACGTCAAGATGAGCACGGACGAGATCCTCGCGCTGACCCGGGGGACGCGCCGCCCGTGAAGCCAGTGCTGGTCGATAGCAATGTCCTCCTCGACGTGGCGACCGGCGATCCGAGCTGGGCAAGGTGGTCCTCGGCCGCGCTGGCGAAGGCGGCGAACACGGCACAACTCGTGATCAACCCGCTCATCTACGCCGAGGTGTCAGTCAGATTCGGCCGTGTGGAGGACCTTGAGGAGGCGCTGCCGGTGGCCGTGTACCGGCGCGACCCGCTGCCGTGGGATGCAGGTTTTCTCGCGGGAAAGGCCTTCTTGCGCTACCGGAGGCGTGGTGGCGCTCGATCGTCGCCGTTGTCGGACTTCTACATCGGCGCGCACGCAGCGGTCGCGGGCTATCGTCTACTGACGCGGGACGGGGCTCGCTACCGGACCTACTTTCCGACCGTCGAGATCATCGCTCCGGATCGAGCGTCGTAGCGACGCCACGCTGCCGCCAGCGTCAGTACGTCGCGCGGCCGCCCGAGATGTCGTAGCAGAAGCCGGTCGAGAACGAGAGTCGCTCGGACGCCAGGAACGTGACCAGGGCGGCGACTTCATCGGCGCGACCGACGCGGCCCATGGGGATGCGGGAGATCATGTACTTCTTCACGTCCTCCGCGACCTGCTCCAGGATTTCGGTGTCGATCACCGCGGGCGCCACCGAGTTGACCAGGATGCCGTCCTTGGCCACTTCCTTCGCGTACGCCTTGGTCATGCCGATCACCGCGGCCTTTGACATCGAATACGCGACCAGGCCGGGGTTGCCTTCCTTGCCGGCTATCGACGCGATGTTGATGATGCGGCCGTAGCCGGCTTTCTTGAACACCGGCTCGGCCGCCGCGCAGAAGAACCACGGTCCTTTCACGTTGACCGCGAAGATGCGGTCGAGCGCTGCCTCGTTCTGCGAGACCAGCGGCCCTTCCTTGCCGGCGATGCCGGCGTTGTTGACCACGATGTCGAGGCGTCCAAAGCGCTCGACCGTCTGCTTCACGCACGCCTCGACGTCGGACTGCGATGTCACATCGGTGGCGACGAACAGCACCTTCTTGCCCGACGGGTCCAGCGACTTGGCGACGGCAGCGCCGCGTTCCTTGTCGAAGTCGGCGATGGTGACGCCGCCGGCGCCGTCCTTCAGAAACGCCTCGACGCACGCGCGGCCGATGCCGCGCGCTCCGCCGGTGACGATGGCCACGCGATCGGTGAGCAGCATGGTGGCACCCGCCCTACTCTTCGCCGTGCCAGTAGTCGACCGTCGCGGTGGCGACGAAGATCCCGCCGGCCTTGGTCGCCGATGCGCCGATCTTGCCCGAATCGGGGTACTTGACGATCTCGGGCTGCTCCATGGTCGAGAAGCACAGGTAGCGCAGGGGTGCCTTCGAGCTGTTGATGACCTGGTGGGCGGTGTCGTCACCGGGTGGGAGGGCCAGGTAGTCACCCGACTTGATCGCCACCTCTTGGCCACCGATGCGCAGCGTGCCGGCGCCTTCGAGGACGTAGATGGATTCCTCGTTACCGAAGTGTGCGTGGTAGGGGAACGCGCGCTTGCCGGCCGGGATCTCGTACATGCTGGCGCCGATCTTCTTGCCGCCGGTGGCGGCCGCCAGCTTCTTGCGCCGGGCAGCGAACTTGTCGCCGCGCGAGCTATCGACCCATTCGATCTCTTCGATGTTGATGACGTGCGGGTGTCTTTGGCTCATGGCCGCGCATCATACTTAGGCCCCGATCAGGAACAACTTGATCACTTGGTTGGAATTGGCGTGGGCCTGATCGTGTAATTCCAGTCGCCGTGGAACGCCTCGTAGACAATGTTCAGATCCTCCATGTCGCTGTCTCGGACCTTGATGCCGGTCTCGTAGATTCCGGTGTCGAGCTTGGCCTTCACGAAGAGCCCCTTCGTTGTGCGCACACTACCAATGAGTTGAACGATGGTTTCATGGTCGACCAGAGGGCGCCCCCTCCAGTTCTCGGTGATGTGACAGAAGAGACGATGCTCGATCTTGTTCCACTTGGATGTGCCAGGCGGAAAATGGGAGACGCCGATGGTCAGGCCGCTGCGATCGGCGAAACGCTGAAGCTCGATCCTCCAGAGCCGCGAACGGTGCCCATTGCTCCCGCCGCCGTCGGCGGTGATCAGCAGTTCGGTCGCGTCGGGATGGGCCTTCTTCCCCATATGGCGCCACCATCTGGCGATGGACTCGACGGCGAACTCAGCCGTGTCGTGGTCCACGCCGACGCTGACCCACGCGTTGTTCAGGCCGATGTCGTAGACCCCGTACGGGATCGCCTTGCCGAGCTTCTTGTCGATGAAGTCGTGGACGCGCACTGGAACGGGCTCGCCCTGCGGCTGCCATTCCTGCCCAGCGTTCTTGAAATCTCCCACGAGTTCCTTCTTTTTCGTGTCGACCGAGATCACCGGCGCGTCGCGGGCATGGCACGCATCAACCCGGGCGTTGATGAACTCGAACTGCGCGTTTCGGTCGGGATGGGCGGTGCCTTCGGTCGTCTTGTTCGTCGCCTGCAAGCTGTAGCCGCTGGCGTGCAAGAGCTGCCCCACTTTCTGCGGGCTCAACTCGTAGCCACACGCCGCCATCTCCCCGGCCAGTTTCCTCGTGCTCTTCGACGTCCACCGCAGCGGGGACATCGGATCCCCGCGGGTCACCGGATCTACCAGCGCCTCGAGCGCCGTCACCAACTCAGGGTTGTGCTCCTCGATCGACGTCCGGCCACCACCCGGGCGTCGAACGTTCACAACTTCTTCGGTGCTCACGCCGCCGCGAAGTTCATCTCGGCCTGCACGAATCGTCGTTCGCGACATGCCAGTCGCGCGCTCGACCACCGCTATTCCGCCGTCGCCGAATTCGGCCTCAGCACCAGCCCAAAGCCGCCTCATCCGTTCGTCCATCACCGCCGACAGGGCCTCGAACTTCCGGCGAATCTCTCCTTCGTCTGCCATCCCCACCATAGATCACGTTCCGATCCCCCTGTCGATCCCCAATCAACCATCAGCAATCAAGTTGTTCCTGCTCGGGGCCTTACTTTCGCCGTCAGCTGATCTTCTCGACGCGCACTGGATCACCATCGCGCACCGCCGCAAGCGCGCGGACATCTTGCCGCGCCCGGCCCCACAGGTTGCACGGGGACGCCAGTCGGATCTCGTCACCGTGCGAGATCGGCGTCGGTCCGAAGCCGATGGCGATGGCGTCACCGTCGGTCCAGAACGCCAGCTCGCCTGCCGTCACTACGGCGCGGGCGTCCTTCTCGCGGCGGACGTGCACGGGCGTCGAAAAGTAGACCTCTTCGCCCCACGTGCTGGCCGTCGAGGTGAACGGCGCCGCCGCAATGATGGCAGCCGCAGTCGGCGTATCCAGGGTGTCGACGGTAATCGAAACTTTCCCGGCGGTGATTTTGATGGCGGCCATTGCGGTTTGGCGACCCTAGCAAATCGCTAACCGCGCGCCATCCCGAGTCGCTTCATCATTGCGCGCACGGTACCCCCGGGATCCGTGCTGCGCCCGCGGCCAACCTCGCCCAGCAAGGTCGCGGCCTGGCCGGGGCGGCCGCCGGCGCGCTCCAGCGCCACGCTCAAGGCCTCCCGTTCCAGCGCGGTGACCGCCTCGCGCAGATTGAAGTGCCCGGCCTCGATGCGGGCGCGAACCGCATGCGCGCTGGTTACGCTCTCTGCATCGGCAACCGCGCGGGATGCCTGCGCCTGCAGCACCGGCCGCAGGTCCGAGAGCAAGAGCTCGCTGCCGCTACGTTTCTGCACCAGCGCCTGATAGACCACGTTGCGTAGCTCGCGGATGTTGCCGGGCCACGGCAATCGCGCCAGCGCCGCCAGTGCACGCGCTGATACGTCGCGCACGGCGCCCTCCGGCCGGCCGCCCTGCCGCTGGTAGAAGCGCCCGATGAAGTGGTGCACGAAGGCCGGGATGTCGTCGCGGCGCTCGGTAAGGCTTGGCAACTCGATGCGCACGATGGCCAGGCGCTCGTAGAAGTCGCGGCCAAAGCGCGCTTCGCCGACCAGCTTCAGCAGATCCCGGTTGCTGGCGGCGATGAGCCGGAAGTCGGCGGTGCGCGACGCGGTCTCACCCACGCGCGTGACCTCTCCGTCCTCAAGCACCCGCAAGAGCTTGGCCTGCGTCGACAGCGGCGTGTCCTCGATCTCGTCGAGAAACACGGTGCCGCCTTTGGCGGCCAGTAGCTTGCCGTCGACCGTCGCGATCGCGCCCGAGAACGCCCCGCGCATGTGTCCGAACAGCTCCGATTCCATCAGCTCGTCGGGGATGGCCGCGCAGTTGATGGGCAGGTACGGCCCGGCACGCCCTGACCAGCGGTGGATGAGACCAGCCATCACCTCCTTGCCGGTACCGGTCTCGCCCGTGAGCAGGACCGGCATGGTCGAACGCGCGGCCCGCCACACCTGCTGCAGCAGGCGCCGGGCGGCGGCGCTGTCGCCGATCACGCCCGCCATGTCGGGTGGCGGCGGCTCGGGTTCCGTCAACTCGCGCAGACGTTCCAGCAGACGGGCGGACGCTTCAGGCTCGCGGATTGAGAGCGCATCGTAGGCCCCACGTCGGGCGGCCTCCAGCGCGGCGTCGTCGCCCAAGGCCTCGGACGACAGCCAGATCCAGGACGACCCGCGCGGCGGTGTTGGCGCGCGCCGCGCGCCCGCGGTGACCACCACCCACGGCGCACCAGGCGGCTCGCTTGCGGCATCCGCCAGCGTGAAGCCGGCTTGTCGCAAGGCTGCCTCTAGCGCGGACGGCGGGCGCGGACCCATCCAGACGACGGCAGGCACAAGTCGTAATCTATTACGTATCGTCGCATCTTGATACGAAATCGACCGGCGACCCGCCTTGCGAGGCTAGTGATTCCATGTGGTTGCGTACGGCACCCCAGCTGCAAAGGGACCGGACCACGCGAGCGACGGTAGGGAAGATCAGGTCGCGCGGTAGCAACAGCCAGCAGCAGAGGGCTGGCTCCCCGTCTCTTAGGACCGTGGCCAGCCCGTCGGGCCAGGTTCCCCTCCCCCACGGCACGCCGTCCCCGGGCCATGGGCCCACGAGGACTTCGGGAGAGCCGAAACTACTTTGCGCAACGTACGGCCGGCACGGGTTGAACACCTTGAACTGGTGCGAAGGGACGGCACGGTGCCGGCCCCAGGTCACTTTCGGGTTCAACGGAGGCAATTCATGCACGCATACAAGACGAGGATAATGATGATGGTGTTGGGTCTGTCGATGTCCCTAGCAGGTGCGGCGAACGCGACGTCCACGCAGGCCTACAAATTCGGCTTCGACTTCTTTAGCGGCGAACTGGACCACACCTATTTCTGCCTGGACGCAGGTACTGCTTGTTATTCGTTGCCGATCTATGGCTTCAGCACGCCGAGGAGCGGTGGCACGCCGGTGGCTGGGACCCTCGTCGGCAAGAGCTACCACCAGCGCTGTCTCGCGCGCGCACGCGCAAGCACCGGCGCCTCCGTCTGCGGCGCCGCCAACAACCTCTACGGAATCGAAGGTGTCTGCCACCAGCACACGAACAAGGGCCAGATGTCAATGCATGGGACATTCATGAATCCCGATCGCATCACCGGCGGCTGGTCGTCTTTCGTCGCCTACGGGCCCTATGGCGTGACGTACGCGGCAACCTGCGCTCCGGCGTCCACAGCGCAGTGCGCCTTCTCCTGGTAGCCGAGGCCTGAGATGAAAAAGGCGATGCGGACTCGACTTGCATTCCTGGGGGTGGCGCTTGCGACTGCCGTCATCGCCCTTTTTGCGACGCGGGGACGAGGGAGTGTGAACACTCCTTCGTCCTCGCCTTCAGCAGCCAGCGGCGATGGCGAGGACCTGAACACGGGGAGGAGGGCATCCCTGGCCCCGCCGAGACTCCTCGCGATGGCAGCGACCCCACCGGACGCGGCGCCGCCACGGGAGATTGAGGAATCCGACGTACGCATGGCGGAGTTCCAGTCCAGAGTGACCGGCCTGATCGATGACTGTACCCGGAAGGGCTCTTGTGATTCTCGCCAGCTGCTGATGGATCAGGTAGGCCTCGCCTTCGACCTCAAACTGGGGCCCGACCACCCCATGCGAAAGGAGCTGCAAGATGTCGTCGGGTGGTCGTTCGACCAGCGCGAGGCTATCTCGAAGCGCTTCACATCGAAAGAGATCGACCGCAAGAAGCTGTTCGGGCTGCTGAACGAGCACTTCGCCGAGATGGGCAACCGGTATGGCCAACTGCTGGATGACGTCGAATACGAGACGATGTTCGGCTCGAAGAAGGGCAGGAACCCCGCGGAGTATTTTTCCCTGACGGATCAGGTGGCCGAGAACCTGGACCGCCACGAGGCCTCGCTCGCAAGCAACGGAACGCTCGAACCGCCCCCCGAATCAGAGGAGCACGCAGAGAGTCTAATCTCGCGTTGAACCCAGCTGGTTCGACGGAACCGTCTGGGCGGCGCAGAAGCCGAGCCCAGGGCAGGTACTTGCACTTGTGCGTGAGCAGCGCGGGCGGCTTGGCCGGATGGCCGAGCGTCGCGCGTTGTCCGCGGCCGAGGTGGCCAAAGGCGAGGCCGCCGCGATACGCCTGCACGGCGACGCCGAAACCACCCGCGCCGTCGGTGGCGCGGGCGGATCGTCGGGGCTGACCGACGCGCTGGTGGCACGGTTGCTGGCGTCGGGGCCGCGCTAGCGGTCGCGGCCCGCGGGTTCCAGGACGACGTAGGCGGCGAACTTGCGAAAGGCGTCTCGCTTCTTCGGCGGGGCGAAGCGGCCCAGCACGCGCATCATCAGGCGGGCCATCAGCGGGAATGGCGGGGCCCGTCCAACTCGCTGGGCCTCATCGGCGAGGTAGCGCGTCTCTTTCGCACGCCAGCCGTGGCTGGCAAAGAAGCCGAACCAGTCGGGCGGCCGGAACTTGAACTGCGCTTGCCCCAGGCGTCGCGAGACGCTCCGGTCGCGCTGGGCGTGGCTCTCGGGCGAGAGGTAGTCGACGATCCACGACGCCACCCGCGGCAGGGCGCGCAGATCGTCGGCCAGCGCAGCGGCCTGCGCCACATCGAGGTACGGCACCACACCCTCGGTGAGCACCAGCATGAGGGTGGCCCGCGCATCGAGCGTGGCCAGCAGCGCGCGCCGGTCCGCCTCGACGGCCAGGTCGAGTCCGATCCGTTCCAGCTGACAGCGCGGCGTCTCCGATCCAAGGTGCTGCTCCTTGAACGCGATCACGTCGGGATAGTCGATCTCGACCCAGGTCAGGTTGCTCGGCAGATGAAGCCGGTAGGGTCGGGTGTCGAGGCCGGCGCCCACGTTGACGACCAAGTCGACTCCGCCCGCGATGGCCTGGCGGATGAGTGTGTCGATGATGACGGTGCGGATGACGATCGTCCATGCCGTCATCGCAGGGAACGCAGCGGCGATGGCTTTGCCCTTGTCGCCCGCCAGGCGCGCCGCAAGCGGGTCACGAAACAGTGCATCGGGCCGCACCGTCTCGGCGGCCCGGACGTGGGCCACCAGGAAGGCGGTGTCGGACACGTGCTGGATGATCGGGTCGGCCATGACGGGTGCCACGGTTATTTCTCATGCCGACGCTGAAGGGCAAGCGGCAACAAGACTTCAACCGAATCGCTGCCGAAACGCAGCCATGTTTCATCAGAATTCAGCCGGTTTCTGTCGATCAAAAATCGGAGGCCAAGTGGCGGGCTGATCTGTCGTGGCAATCGCTGATCGAGCTTCGTGATCTTCTACAGAGTAGGCTCGACCATCTCAGGGCGGCGCGCGCGGTTGTTCCGCCTGTGTTTCGCTGTCCGTCTTGCGGGGCGATTGGTCCGTCGAAACCACCGGTCATCTCTGTCCGGGCGATGCTCATTTCGGTGAGGCGTTTCGGCATCGACACCTCCGAGATCGTCGCGAGCCGGGAGCACGAGTGGGCCCGGTATCGATCAAGGCTCAAGCTCGATCTCTGTGGGCAACCATCGCACGAGGGCACCGTCGACCCCGAGCACGCGTCGTGTATCCGCGCATCGCCTGGCGCGCTTCGCAACTGATTGCCATGACGACGCACAGTCGCCTTCCGTTGACCTGGCTGGCGGGCTTGGTGAGTTGCTCTCAACGGTGAATTGCGACTCCGCCCGTCCGTGGCCACGCCAGCAGCACGCCGTTGCGCGCGCGAACCGCGGCCAGGATGGTGTCGCGATCGATGTGGCTGCCCAGGTTGCGGCCGTTGATCACCACATCCAGATCGCGTGCCAGCAGCGGCTCGACCTCGGCAAGCGCCCAGATGATGCTGTCCCAGATGAGAGGTACGGGGTTGGCGAAGACTCCGCCTCCAATCAGCGTGAGGACCACGCGGTGCCGCTGTAGACTGGCGGCCGCCAGCAGCGTCCCCAGGTACGCCGCCCGCACAAGCAGGCGACACGAGTGAAGCATGCTTTCCGAAAGCCTTCCGTGGGCGCCACCGGCCAGCGTAGAGGTGAAGACCTGGGTCACCCGCGGGCGACCAATCACGGTGCCACCCCAGTCGTACCCGAGGACGACTTCGACGCCCTCGTGAACCCCGACACGAATGGCGTCAAAGCGGGTCTCCAGCGCAGCGGCGAATTCTTTCGGCCTGGCGACGTTCGACGCCAGCAAGTAGCCGTTCTCGACCGCGGCCACGGCGGTGTCACAGACATCCGCCAGCAAGTTGACCTGATGACCGTCGTTGATCTGGACGAAGCGCTCGCCGCGCGCTCCCGGTGCGAAATAGTGACGTAGCAAGGTGCCAGGGAAGGCCGAGATCGCGGCACGCGGACCCTGGGTGGAATCGTTCAAGTAGCTCGCCACCGATCTAACCCGCGGCTCGCTCGCTTCGAGGCAATTGAACTGCGACGCTACCTGGAAGAGCGTGTCGCCATCCGAGTGCGCCTGCAGACTGCCGATGTCGGTCGCGGGGCCGGCGCCGTCTAGCACACACAGGCGAAGGCGCGCGTCCGACGCTTGAGCCGACGCGCGCGCGCGTAGGGTTCCAAGCGAGATTGATTCGAAACGCCCGGCGCACCACGTACGGTCGGCGGCGTTTAGCGTGGCCATGCCGGTGGCGTCCAGGGTAAACGCCGCAGCCGGATCGGCGCGTACGATCGCCTCAGCGCGGCCGACCTGCCCGGTGTCGCCAGCTCCCGCCGAATTGCGAACTGCCCTTGCATGGTCCGCGATGGCGCCCAGCAGGTCGGCCTCGATGCGTGGATCAGCGCCGTGCTCGAGCAATAGATCGATCATCGAGGGGGGATCTAGGGCGCGCACCACGATGCCGGAGCCGATAAGAGCATGGGCCACGATGAACAGCCATACGACAGGCGGTCTATGCGTTGCGATGTCTCGTGCGGTGGCGGTCGCGGGGCGGGCGGGGCAAGCTTTGGCCCCTGATGCCGACCGTCGGTCCCGCGCCCAGCGACTTGCACGGGCGTGTCTGCGTCGTCACCGGCGCCAACACCGGCATCGGCCTGACCACGGCGGCCGAGCTGGCCCGACGGGGCGCCCACGTCGTGCTGGCGAGCCGGTCAGCCGAGAAGACCCGTCGCGCGACGGACGAGATCACGCGCGACACCGGCAACCAGCAAGTCGAGTTCTTGGAGCTGGATCTGGCGAGCTTTGCGTCGGTAAGGCGAGCCGCCGGACAGTTACGCGAACGCGACCTGCCGATTCATGTCCTCATCAACAACGCCGGCCTGGCCGGTCGTGGTGTCACCGCCGACGGCTTCGAGATGTCGTTCGGGGTCAACCACCTGGGGCATTTCCTGTTCACGATGTTGTTGCTCGAACGGTTGCGCCGCTCGGCGCCTGCGCGCGTGGTGACGGTGTCGAGTGTGGCGCACTACGATGCAGTGGGCATCGACTTCGAGACACTGCGTCGGCCGACGGCGTCGCGCACCGGCCTGCCCGGATACCGGGTGTCGAAGCTGGCCAACGTGCTGTTCTCGGCCGAGCTCGGCCGCCGGCTTGCCGGCACCGGCGTCACCACCTACGCGCTTCACCCGGGCGTGATCGCCACCGACATCTGGCGCCGCATTCCCTGGCCTGCGCGACCGCTGATAGCGGCATTCATGAAGTCGGCCGACGAGGGCGCGCAGACGACCCTCCACTGCGCGACCGCGGCCGACCTGGCGACCGAAAGCGGCCTCTACTACGACAAATGTCAGCCCCGCACCCCAAGCCTGCTTGCGCAGGATGCGACGTTGGCGCGGGAGCTGTGGCGTCGCAGCGAAGCGTGGACCGACGCCGACGCGCTACCGTGAGCTACCGGGCCAGCGTGAATCCGTCGGCCCTGGCGAGCTTGCGATCGAGGGTCAGGGTCGTGGTGGCGCCCTGTTGCTCGGCTACCGCACCGATGAGGTAGTCGGCGAATCCACCCGAGCCGCGCCGGTACATGCCCAGAGCCTTCGCGACGGTGGCGCGGTTCTCGATCAAGAAAGCGTCGTCGTCCAGCAACGCCGCCAGCGCGCCGCCGATCTGCGGCCGGCCCATGCCGTACACGGAGGCCAGCGTCCAGCACACCTCGCACAATACGATGTGACCGAGGAGGATGGGCTCGCGGCGGGCTTCGGCCTCGGCGAACAGACGCCTGACGATCGCCGACTGTTGGGCGTCATCCTGGGTCAGGTGTCTGACCACCAGGTTTGTGTCGGCCGCGATCATCGTGTACCGCCGTGCCTACTCGCGAGGTGCCGAGCGATGCCGGCGTCCATCTCGGCGACGGTGGGAGCGCGCCAGCCACGAGGAAGGTGGCGGCGCAGAAAGCCACTCGACGAGCGCTTGGGCTTAACCACGCGAACGATGACCTGCCCGTTCTCCATGGTGAACTCCAGGCCATCGCCCTGTGCCAGGCCCAGAGTTTGCCGGACACCCTTGGGGATCGTGATCTGGCTCTTGCTGGTCAGGGTCGCGACGGCTTTCACACCCCTTACTCTAGCACCAAAGTAAGGCAACGGGCCCGGTCAGAAGCCCTTGGTCTTGGTGCGCACGCGCGCCAGGAACATGTCGGCGGTGATGTACAGGCTCTTGCCGTCGTCGCCGAACTCGACGTTGGCGGTGGCCACGCCGGTCAGGATGGTGCCCAGCAGTTTGCCCGCGGGCGAGATGACCAGCACTCCGCCGGGGCCGGTGGCGAAGACGTTGCCGGCTTTGTCCACCGTCAGACCGTCAAAGCCACCTTTGCGGCCACTTTTGGTATTGCTGTCGGTGGCGTCGAAGAAGATGCGGCCGTTGGCGGTGGTGCGGTCGGGCTTCACGTCGAAAACCATGATGATGGGACGCGGACGGTGCGAGTTGCCGGCGTACAGGATCTTCGCGTCGGGCGACAGGCCGATGCCGTTGGGGCGTTCGAGGGCATCGGTGACCAGCGTGACAGCTCCCTTGCCGTTGAGGCGGAACACACCCTGGAATTTCAATTCCTTGTCGGGCTCGTCCTCTAGTTTGGCCGGATCGCCCGTGAGCCTGGCCAGGCCGTAAGGCGGATCGGTGAAGAAGATGTCGCCCGACGGGTGCACCACCAGATCGTTGGGCGAGTTGAAGCGCTTGCCGTCGAACTTGTCGGCCAGCACCTTCTGTTCGCCGCTCGGATTCGCCCACGACCCCAGCGCGGCGATGCGCCGGTCACCGTGCTCGGCCATCAACAAGTTGCCCTTGCGGTCGAGGTTGAGCCCATTGGTGCCTGGCTCTTTGAGATCGGTGCGGCTGCCGTGGTAGCCGGATGGTTTCATGAACACGGTCGCGCCCACGCCGTCCTTCCACTTGTAGATGGTGTTGGGCGGAATGTCCGAGAACAGCAGGAAGCCGCCCTTCTTCACCCACACGGGGCCTTCCGACCAGTCGAAGCCCTCGGCCAGTTTCTCGATCTTCGCGTCGGATGCGACCACGCGGTCGAGCCCCGGGTCGACGCGTTCGATGGACGCGCCCTCGAGGGCGGGGTAGGGCGCCGCGAAGGACTTTATCGACGGCGGTGCTGGCAGCTCGGGCGCGGGCGCGGCGGCGGCGCCTGGGCTCATGGCAGCCAGCACGATCAAGCTCGCCATGCAGAAGGTGGTGCGCATGGCCTGGGATACTACGCTCACTTGAGGACGAAGTTATTAAGGGTAGCGACCGCGACTCCGATGAGCGACTCGCCCGCAATGGCGCCCGAGGCGACCGGTACAACGTAATCCTCGGCTGTCGCTCGGCTGCGGCGCGACCAGATCTCGGCAGCCACGGCACCAATTAGGAAAGACAGTGGATTCGAGAACGGCAGCATCATGCCGAACGCCAGCCCGGTTGCCGACGGCAGCCATTTCTTCCAGCGTGGCAACAGCACCTCGGCCACCGCTAGCACCGCACCGATGCTCAGGCCCCACAGCATCGCTTGCCGGTCCATCGGGTGCAGGTTGTCGAAGCCGTCCTGGAAAACCCGCGCCACCGTCAACCACGCCTGAGCGGCCGGAGCAGGGAACGCGGCCGGCGTCGCGCCCGATCCGACCAGCACGCTGGCGTCGGGCACCAGCAAGTAGTAGCCGCCCACCGTGCCGGCGGTGCCGGCGAAGATGCCGAGGAACTGCGCGACGTACTGCCGCCGTGGGTGCGCGCCCAGCAGGTAGCCCGACTTGAGATCGTTGAGCAGATCGGCGGCCGATACCGCGGCGTTGGCGGTGATGCTGGCAGACATGAGATTCGCGGTCGCGTTCTGCGGGATGAGCGCACCGTAGGTCAGCTGCACAAGTTGGCCCATCGCACCGGCCGGGTTGATGTCGGTCTCGCCGGTAGCGCGCGCGGCGACCAGCGACAGGAAGAAGGTCAGCGCGACGGCCAGCAGTCCCATCGGCCACGGGATGCCGAAAAACATGTGGCCCATCAAAGCCACCCCGATGCCACCGACACCGGTGCCGGTGATGAACCACGACGCCGGCACCTCGACGCCCGGTCGCGCGCGGTTCTGGTCGTCGGTCCCGCGACGGAAAAGCCCGCGCACCGTGCGCGCCACGGTCTGCCATTGCAGCGCGAACCACAGAAGGCCCGATGACACCATCATGGGCGCGCCTACCCAGACACCGACCTCGCGCCAGGCGCTGCCGGGGCTGTGGGCCGCGCCCGCCGCCACCGCGGCCGGCGCGACGAAGAACACCAGACCGAGCCCACCCACCACCAGCCAGACCGACACACGCAACCCGGTGATCATGCCGGCCGCCACCATCGCAAGGCGATGATCCAGCACCATGGTGAAGTCGGCCGCCGTGGCCGGAGCGCCGGTTTGCGCCACCGCCCCGCGCATGGGCAGCCAGTTGAACACGGCGGACTCCCCGGGCAACAGCGGCTGGCGGCCGGTGGGACCCGCGCGCAGGTGCAAGTCCATCAGCACCGGCATCAGCGCCGCCGGCAGCGCACCTGCCAGCATGGCCCAGGCCTTCTTCATGGCGCTGGCGCCGTGGCTGTACAGCGAATGCAAAGTGACGGCGGCGGCCACGCCCGACGGGAAGCGCAGGCGCTCGCGGTTGATGAGGCTGCGCTTCATCGGTATGGCCAGCGCCGTGCCCAGCACGCCCAGACATAGCGTCCAACCCGCCAGCACAGGCCACGGCAGCTGCGTGCCGCCCGGGTTCTGCGGCGTCGCCGTCAGCATCAGCAGGGCCGGCGTCGCGGTGATCATCGAGCTGCCGGTCGCGTAGCCCGCCGCCGACGCGGTCGACTGCATGCAGTTGTTCTCGAGAATCGACATCGGCGTGCGCGCGAGGCCCGCTTTCAGAAGCGCCGTCCAGATGGTGAACGACAGGATGCACGCGGTGATCGCGACGCCCAGGCCCCAGCCGGTCTTCAGGCCGATATAGAGGTTGGTAAAAGCCAGCAGGAACCCGAGCAGTGAGCCCATCACCACCGCCCGCACCGTCAGTTGCGGCACATCGTCGCCACGGAACACGCGTGCGTACCAGGTCGCCTCGTCCATGTCGGCGACCTCGGCGGGCGCGATGTCGAGCGGCCGGCTGCGCGCGACCTCGTCGGGCGTCCGCGCGGGCTGCTGGAAAAGCGGCATCGGCGTCGGATTTCACCACGAACCGCCTCGCTGTGGTTAATTCCCGGTGTGACCATTGGCATGGGCATCGTCGGGGCGGGCAACATCGCCCAGATTCACGCGGCGGCCATCAACGCCATCCCGGGCGCGCACCTGGTTGGCTTCTGCAGCAAGACGGCGGATCGGGCGCAAGCGCTGGCGGCGCGCTTCGGCGGCGAGGCGACGGCGGATCTGGACGCGTTCCTGGCACGGCCCGATCTGCACGCCATCACCATCTGCACCCCAAGCGGCACCCATGCCGACATCGGTATCAGCGCCGCACGCGCCGGCAAACACGTCATGACCGAGAAGCCCATCGACGTCACCCTGGAACGGGCGCAGTTGCTCATCGACGGTTGCCAAGCGGCGGGCGTGCGCCTGGGCTGCATCTTCCAGTCGCGCTTCTTGCCTGCGGTGCGACTACTCCGGATGGCGATCGCGAACGGTCGGCTGGGTCGCATCTTCGTCGCTGACGCCTACGTCAAATGGTTCCGCCCGCCGTCGTACTACGAAGCCGCGCGCTGGCGCGGTACCAAGGCGCTGGATGGTGGCGGGGCGCTTATCAACCAGTCCATCCACACCGTGGATCTGCTGCAGCATCTGGCCGGGCCGGTGGCGTCGGTGTTCGGCTTCACCGATCAAAAGCGCCACCCCGACATCGAGGGCGAGGACACCGCCGTGGCGGTGGTGCGCTTCGGCAGCGGCGCGGTCGGGGTCATTGAGGGCACGACCTCTGTGGCGCCTGGCTTCTCGCGCCGGATCGAGCTGCACGGCGAGAAGGGCAGCGTGATCCTCGACGGCAACGACATCTCGGTGTGGAAACTGGACGGCACCGGCCCGGAAGAGGCCGAGCTCGATCGCCTGCGCGCAGCAGCCAAGGACGCGTCCGACGGCTCGTCCGATCCGATGAAGCTCGACAGTGCCGGCCACCGCGATCAGATCGCGGATTTCGTCGCAGCGGTACGTGATGGCCGCGCGCCGATCATTGATGGCGCCGAGGGCTTGAAGGCCCTGGAGATCGTGCTCGGGGTGTACCGCAGCGCCGCCACCGGGAGGCTCGTGCAACTGCCGCTTTCGTGATAAAGCGGGCGCATGAAGCTGACCCGAACGGCCCTCCCAACGCTGACGTTCGTCGCCCTGGCCTTTGCCGCCCCTGCGTGCAACAAGAAGGAACAGCCCAAGCCGGCCGAACCCGCGGCCAAGGTTGCCGAGAAGAAGTCCGAGCCGCCGCCGCCCCCACCGCCCGCCCCGGAGCCCAAGATGCTGCCAGCGCCTGACGACGTGAAGGAAGCTCCCAAGGACGCCAAGACCACCAAGTCGGGTCTGGCGTCGAAAGTTCTGCAGCCGGGCACCGGCAAGGAACATCCCAGCGCCGCGGACGTGGTGAAGGTGCACTACACGGGCTGGACCACCGACGGCAAGATGTTCGACAGCTCGGTGGTGCGCGGCGAGCCGACCAGCTTTCCTCTAAAGGACGTGATCAAAGGCTGGACCGAGGGGGTGCAGCTCATGGTCGCCGGCGAGAAGCGTCGTTTCTGGATCCCGGGCGCGCTGGCCTACGGCGACACGCCGATGCGGCCGGGCGCGCCGGCGGGCTTGCTGGTGTTCGACGTCGAGTTGCTTGCGATCCAGAAGACGCCGACGGCCCCGCCCGACGTGAAGGCCGTGCCCGCGGGCGCCAAGAAGACCGCATCCGGCCTCGCGTACAAGGTCCTGACCAAGGGCACCGGCAAGGATCACCCCGCCGCCACCAACATGGTGAAGGTGCACTACACCGGCTGGAAGCCCGACGGCGAGATGTTCGACAGCTCGGTGGTGCGCGGCCAGGTCGCCGAGTTCCCGCTGAACGGCGTGATCAAGGGTTGGACCGAGGGCGTGCAGCTGATGGTCAAGGGCGAGAAGACCCGCTTCTGGATCCCTGGCAAGATGGCCTACGGCGAAGGGCCGTCAGCTCCGGGCGGCCCACCGATGGGCATGCTCGTGTTCGACATCGAGCTGGTCGACTTCAAGTAACCGGTGGCTTGACAGCGTCGGCGGCCTCAGGTGTCGCCGAAGCCTTCGGGGTGGGTGCTGTGCCAGCGCCAAGCGCTGGCAATGATGTCGTCAAGGCCGTGGCGCGGCGAGAAGCCGAGGTGCTGGCGTGCCTTGCTGTTGTCGGCCCACACGGCAGCGGGATCGCCGGGGCGGCGACCGGTGGAAGTCGCGGGGATATCGACGCCGGTGAGCCGGCGCGCGGCTTCCAGCACTTGCTTGACCGAGAAGCCCTGGCCGGTGCCCAGGTTGAACACATCCGAGCGATCGTTCGCGGCGAGAAAGTCCAGCGCCGCGGCGTGTGCGGCGGCCAGATCCAGCACGTGAATGTAGTCGCGAACCGCCGTCCCGTCGGGGGTCGGGTAATCGGTGCCCAGCACGGATACGGTGCGGCCGCGGCCGGTGGCGGCGTTCATCACGATGGGGATCAGGTTCTGAGCGTCGCGCGGATCCTCGCCATTCTTGCCGTCGGGTGAGGCGCCCGCGGCGTTGAAGTAGCGCAGCGCCACCGATCTCAGGGCATGCCCGGTGTCGAACCACTTCAGCATCTGCTCGACCATCAGCTTGGACTCGCCGTAGGGATTCTCGGGCCGGGGCGTCGCGGTTTCCTTGATGGGCAGCTCAAGCGGCGTGCCGTACACCGCGGCGGTCGATGAAAACACGAAGCGTCGCACGCCGCTGTCGACCGCGGCCTGCAGCAGGTGCAGCGTGCCACTGACGTTGTTGTCGAAGTAACGCCCGGGCTTCTGCATCGACTCGCCGGCGGCCTTGTGAGCCGCGAAGTGGATGATGGCCTCGATCGCGTGCTCGGCTACCACCTGCTTGACCAGCGTCTCGTCGGCGGTGTTGCCTAGCACCAGCGGCGTGTCGCCGATGGCCTGACGGTGCCCGCGCCACATGGTGTCGAGCACCACCACGTGATCGCCGCGGCGGCGTAGCAGTGCAACCGTGTGCGATCCGATGTAGCCGGCCCCGCCGGTGACGAGTACGCGGGTCATGGCAGGCGATTCTGGATGTGCACGGCCGCGCCCTGGCTTGCCTTGGCGGCTTCCATGATTGCCTCGGGCAAGGTGGGGTGGGCGTGAATGGTGAGCCCGAGATCGTCGGCCAGCGCGCCCATCTCGATGGCCAGCGCGGCCTCGGCGATGACGTCGGAGGCACCCCCGCCGACCACGTGGATGCCCAGGATCTCAGTCGTCTCGGCGTCGGTGACAACCTTGACGAAGCCGTCGGTGTCGGCGTTGGCTATGGCGCGGCCGAGCGCCGCGAACGGGAACTTGCCCAGCTTGACCTTGCGGCCGCGCTGCTCGGCGTCCTCGGCGGTGATGCCGGCCGACGCGATCTCGGGATCGGTGAAGATCACGGCGGGGATGCAGCGCACGTCCATCTCGGCCTTGTGGCCGGCGATGACCTCGGCCACCACCTCGGCTTCCTTGCTCGCCTTGTGGGCCAGCATCGGTTGCCCGGCCAGATCGCCGATGGCGTAGATGCCGGCCACGTTGGTGCGCAGGCGGCTATCGACCGGCACGAAGCCCTTCTCGATCTTCACACCAAGCGCTTCCAGGCCCAGGCCCTCGAAGTTCGGCCGTCGCCCCACCGCCACCAGGATCCGGTCGGCGTCGATGTGCACCTCGCCGCTCGTCGTCTCGACGGTCACCACCGCGTGATCACCCTTGTCGGCCCAGCTCTTCGCCTTGGCCGACAGCAGGGTTTCGACGCCGGTCTTCTTCAGCTTGCGTGCGACCACCGCGGCCATTTCGGGATCGGTGCCAGGCAGGATGTTGGGCAGCGCCTCGATCATGGTCACCTTGGCGCCCAGCTTGGCATACAGAGTGCCGATTTCCATGCCGATGTAGCCGGCGCCTATCACGACCAGGCGCTTGGGCACCTCACGGAACGCCAGCGCCCCGGTTGAATCGACCACCCGGTTGCCGTCGAACTTGAAGCCCGGGATCTCGATCGGCCGCGAGCCGGTGGCCAGCACGATGTGCTTGGCCTCGACCACGACCTTCTTGCCGGCGTCGGCGCCCTGGCCGTCGATCTCGACCGTGGTCGGCGAAAGCAGCTTCGCCGTACCCTGCCGGTAGTCGCAGCCGTTGGCCTTGAGCAGTTGCTTCACGCCGGAGGTCAGCTTGGTCACCACCTCGTCTTTCCAGGCTTGCATCTTGTCCATGTCGACGCGGACGTTGTCGGCCAGGATGCCGATGTCGGCGCCGTGGCGAAGCTTGTCGAACGACTTGGCGGCGTTGATCAGGGCCTTCGAAGGAATGCAGCCGACGTTCAGGCACACGCCGCCGGGCTTCTCCTTCTCGACCACCAGAGCCTTGACCTTGAGCTGGCCGAGCCGGATGCCGCACACGTAGCCGCCCGGGCCGGCCCCGATCACCAGCGCATCGACGCGCAGATTTTCCGTCGTCACGGCGGGGGATATACCCTGGGCCGCGCGCCCCGGCTACTTCGGTTGGCGCTTGCCCCGCACGCGCTCGAGCTCGGCAAGCTGCTCGCGCAGGTGCCAGGGCACGTCGGCATAAACGTCGGTAATCAGCGTCTCGATGGCCGGCGGCCCGACGGCCTCGGCGCTGGCCATGGCGGCGCGGATCTCGCGATCGAGGTCGGCGGCGAGCTGGGTCTCGTCGGCCGCCGACAACACGTTGTTGTCGAGCAGCCATTTCTTGTAGCGCACGAGCGGATCCTTGCGGCGCCAGATCTCGGGCTCGGCGTCGTCACGGTAGCGCGTCGGATCGTCCGACGAGCTGTGCGGGCCAATCCGGTAGGTGAGCGATTCGATGAAGCTGGGCCCGCCGCCGGCGCGCGCGCGATCAACCGCTTCCTTGGCCGCGGTGTACATGGCGAAGATGTCGTTGCCATCGACGCGGATTGAAGGCACGCCGTAGGCAAGGCCTTTGACTGCGATGGTCTCGGACACGGTTTGCAGCGCAAGTGGCGTCGAGATCGCCCACTGGTTGTTCTGGCACACGAACACCGCCGGCACCTTGTACACGGCGGCGAAGTTGAGGCCGGTGTGGAAGTCCTCCTCGCTGGTGCCACCGTCGCCCAGGTAGCCGAGCGCGACGATGGGATCCTTGCGCAACTTGGCCGCCCACGCGATGCCGGTGGCGTGCGGGATCTGCGACGACACGCACGACGACATGACCACGTGCCGCGAGGCCCGGGTGCCTGCGTGACAAGGCAACTGGCGGCCGTGGGCCAGATCGTCGGCGTTGCCGAACAGCTGCGCCATGTGCGTGGCAAGCGGCATGCCTCGGTACAGGCCCGCGCTGGTCTCGCGCAGGCCAGGCACGAAGTAATCCTGCGGCGAAAGCGCGTGCGCGCCGCCGATGATGCCGGCTTCCTGTCCCGGAGCGCCGATGTAGAAACCGATGCGACCCTGGCGCTGCATCGGCAAAAGCCGGGCGTCGAGCGTGCGGCTCATCAGCATGCCGCGGTACATGCGCACAAGCTCGGCGGGCGCGAGCTTGGGCACGCGCGCCGGATCGGCGCGGCCGTCCTCGCCGAGGATCTGAAGAAGTCCGGTGGCGCGGGCTTGATCCTCGTCGGACCAGACCTCGACCCATTCGCCCTTGATGTCGCCCAGGCCCGACCGCGTGGTGCCGCGCGCCTGGATCTTCCCGGTCCGGGCGCCGTTGCCGCGCGTGCTGCCGGGCTGGGGAGTTCGCGAGGCTGACACGTTGGTATCCGTCAAATGGAATCGAGGAACAGCAAGCCAGGCGATTCGATCGATTCCTTGATCGCGGCCACGAAGCGAGCGGCGTCGTGGCCGTCGACCAGGCGGTGATCCACGGAGATCGAAAGGTTCATGAGATCTCGGATGACGATCTTATCCTCGAACACCGCCGGGCGCTTGCTGATCTTGTGCACGCCGAGGATGGCGACCTCGGGGTAGTTGATGATGGGCGTCGCCATCACCCCGCCCAGCGCCCCGAGGCTGGTGATGGTGAAGGTCGATCCGGTGAGATCCTCACGCGCGGCCTTGCCCGACTTGGTCGCGGCTGCAAGCCGCATGATCTCGCGCGCGAGATCCACCACCGAGCGACGGTCGGCATGGCGCAACACCGGCACCACCAGCCCTTCGTCGGTGGCCGAGGCGAGGCCGACGTGGTACTCGCGGCGCTGGACGATCTCGCCGGCCTTGTCGTCGAGAAAGGCATTGAGCTGCGGGAAGCGTTTCAGGGCGTCGACGGTCGCCTTGATGATGAAGGGCAGATACGACAGCTTGATGCTGGCGGCCGCCAGGCGCTCGTTGGCCTTAGCGCGCAAGCCGACCAGCTGCGTGCAGTCGATCTCCTCGACGTAGGTGAAGTGAGCGGCCTCGTGCTTCGAGCGCGCCATGTTCTCGGCGATGCGCCGTCGCAGACCGCGGAACGGCACGCGTACGTCGGCCGCCGCGGCACTTGATACCAGGGTAGGCGGGGCGAAGGCAGGCGTCGACGCCACCCGGGTCGGGCCGCCTTGCGGCGCGCGAGCGGCGCCCGGGTTGCGCAGATCATCGGAGGTCACGCGGCCACCGGGGCCGGTGCCGGTCACCGTGGCGATGTCGATGCCCAGCTCGCGCGCAAGCTTGCGGGTGGCGGGGGTTGCCAGCACCTCGGCGCCAGCGGTGGCCGCCTGATCGCCAGCCCTACTTGCCGCCGGCACCGTTGCGCTCTTGATCGCCGTCGCGCCTGACACCACTTGCGCTGCGACCACCGCGCGTCCGTGCGACACCGGTGAAGCGACCGGAGGCGCGGCGTCGTTCTCGTCGATGGCTATCAGCACCTTGCCGACCGGACAGAGCTGGCCTTCGTCGAACATGAGTTTCAGCACGCGGCCGCCGCGCGGCGCCGGGATCTCGACCGTGGCCTTGTCGGTCATGATCTCGACCATGGGCTGGTCGGCGCGTACCACGTCGCCTTGCTTGACCAGCCAGCGGACGATCTCGCCCTCGACCACGCCTTCACCTATGTCTGGCAGCTTGAACTCGTACGCCATGCGGGGCTCCGTCGGCTTTGTGGTTGCGTGTCGCGGTCAGAAACTGACCACGCGTTCGACCGCGTCCAGGATGCGATCGGCGTCGGGCAGGTATTCGTGTTCAAGTGTGTACGGGAACGGTGTGTCGAAGCCGGTCACGCGCAGGATGGGCGCCTCGAGCGCCAGCATCGCGCGCTCCTGGATTGTGGCGGCAAGCTCAGCGCCGAAGCCGCAGGTACGCGGCGCCTCGTGCGCCACCACCACGCGGCCGGTCTTGTGCACCGACGTCAGGATGGCCTCGATGTCGAACGGCAACAGCGAGCGCAGATCCAGCAGCTCGATGTCATAACCCTGCGCGACGCCCTTCTCGACCGCCTCGAGCGCCGTGTGCACCATGGCGCTCCACGCGAGGATGGTCACCGAGCGGGCCGAGCGGCCGGCTGCTTCACGCAACAGCTTGGCTTTGCCGATGGGGATGGTGAACTCGCCTTCGGGTACATCGGCGCGCGACGCGCGGTACACGCGCTTGGGTTCCATGAAGATGACCGGATCTTCGCCACGAATCGCCGATGCCAGCAGGCCCTTGGCGTCGATCGGGTTCGAGGGACACACCACCTGAAGACCGGGCGTGTGAATGAACAGCGCCTCGGGAGATTGCGAATGGTAGTGGCCGCCCTTGATGCCACCGCCGACGGGCGTGCGAATGACCACCGGCGCCGGGTACTCGCCGCCCGAGCGGTAACGGAACTTCGCCAGCTCGTTCACGATCTGATCGAAGGCCGGGTAGATGAAGTCGGCGAACTGGATCTCGGCCACCGGCCGCAGCCCGTACAGCGCCATGCCGATCGCGGTGCCGACGATGCCGGCCTCGGCCAGCGGCGTGTCCATGCAGCGATCCGGGCCGAACTCGTCGTGCAGGCCCGCGGTGGCGCGAAACACGCCGCCGAAGCGGCCAACATCCTCGCCGAGTACGACCACGCGATCGTCGCGTCGCATCTCCAGCCGCAGGCAGTCGTTGACTGCCTGGATGATGTTCATGTCTGGCATCGCGCGATTCGAGCTTTGCACGGGCTTACGATAAGGGGAACCAGGAATCAAGACGGGTGGGCCCGGTCACCGCTGAAGTGGATCGTGGCCGTTCCGGAACTCCCCGAGGTCTCCAAGCGAAGCGCGAGCACCATGTCGGCGAAAAACGCCCGCGCAGGCAGCGTTATTAGTAACACGCTATATCGCCATATACATCGTTCTACCGTATAACTATTATTGTGCCCATCTCGCCCCGCCAAGCGGTGGAAGTCTTCCACCTGCACTTCCTCCGGCTGCTCACCGCGGGGGCCGACCGGGGGCTTTACACGCTGAAAGGCGGCATCAACCTGCGCTTCTTCTTCAAGAGCGTGCGGTTTTCCGACGACCTGGACATCGACGTCACCGTCGCCGCGAAGGGCACCATCAAGGCGAAGGTCGACAAGCTGCTGGCCGGGCGGCCGTTGCAGGTCCTGCTGGGCGGCGCCGGGATCGCCATCCAGGAAGCCACCGCGCCGAAGCAGACTGACACCACGCAGCGCTGGAAGATCGCCCTGAAGGTGCAAGGCAGCAGTGTGCCGCTGCGGACCAAGATCGAGCTGTCGCGGCGTCCGTCCTCCGGAGAGACGCGCTTCGAGGCGGTCGACCGCGTGCTGGCGCACGGCTACCGGCTGACGCCGCCGCTGGTCAGCCACTACACGGCGGCGGCTGCGCTGGTCCAGAAGCTGGGCGCCCTGGCTGGACGAGCGCAGCCGCAAGCCCGCGACGTTTTCGACCTGCATCTGCTGATGCCCCATGTTGATGCGAAGTTGCGCCTCCCTGCGGCCACCCGCAGCCTGTTGCCCCGGGCCGCCCTGCACGCCATCGGAATCTCCCATGACGACTACCGCGCTCAGGTGGTCGCGTTCCTCGAACCAGAGCAGCAAGAGATGCTGGGGGCGCGCGCGCACTGGGACGAGATGCAGAGCGCCGTTGTCGGGTTCATCGAAGGCCTGGCGAAACCATGACGTCCGCGGAAGCCTACGCGCGCCTGCTGAAGCTGGCTGTTCCCGTCATCGAAACGGCGGCGGCCGCGGCTGCGCTGGGCCTGTCCAGCGGTGCGGCGAACAAGGTGCTCGGCCGCATCGCGCGCGCGGGTCTGGCCAGCCACGTGTTTCACGGGCTGTGGGCGGTTGGCGACGTCACGGATCCGCTGCTGCTGCCGGACCATGTGACGGCGCCACTGCCCAGTTACGTATCGCTGCAGACGGCTCTGTACCACCACGGCCTCATCTCGCAGATCCCGGCGGTGATCTACGCCGTGACATCAGGCCGTACCCGGCGTGTGCAGACGACGGTGGGTACATTGTCCATTCACCATGTGGCGCCCGAGATCTTCGGCGGCTTCGAGATGGCAGCGTCGGGCGTCAAGATGGCGATCCCGGAGAAGGCGCTGTTCGACATGCTGTACCTGTCGGGCAAGCGAACCCGCCAGTTCTCAGGGCTGCCGGAGCTGGAGCTTCCGCGCGGCTTCCGCTGGTCGATCGTCCGGCAGTGGCTCCAGCGCGTGACCTCCCCGCGCGACCGTACGCTCATTCGTCTGCGGATCGAAAAGCTCCAGCGCCGTGAACTGCCCAGCACGAACGCTCGCCCGGAAAGGCACGTCAAGCGAATCGCCGCCGCCGGCTGATACAGGTCGGTCATCGTGCATCATAGGCCGCGCGGGCGGGTCAGGATGCGACCGGGCGAAAAGCCGCGGTCAGATCGGCGGCGGCAGCCGCGAGATCCTTGTCGGCTGACCAGAGCAGCGCCGACGAGACGAGCGCGCTGGCCAGCAGGTGGGCGTCGACCCAGCCGAGCCCGCGCCGAACCAGGTGACGCCGCTTCACAAAGTCGAGAACTTCCTCGTGGGGGAGCACGGGCGCGTGAGGCAGCCGCTCGAGTTGTGCCTCCTCCTTGCTGGACAGTCCTCCCATCACCAGCTCGCTCACCACGAAGGGGTGGACCAGCACGGCCTCGTCTTCGTCGAGCAGGTCTGCCAAGCCCCGAAACGCCGTTGTGCCGGCGAAGAAACGGCGCCAGACCGAGGTGTCGACCAACACCCGCCTCATGACCGGCGGCGCCTCACCGCTTCGACTTTCAAGTCCGAGCCATAAAGCGCCTTCAGGCGCTTTCGAGCCTCGCGCTCGAGAAGCATCCGAAGACCCATCTCCACAACCTGGGTCTTGGTCTTGGCGCCGGTCTCGGAGAGCGCTTTTCGAACCAGTTCCCCATCCAGGTCCAACGTTGTCCGCATACATAAGAATATGCACGATCTGTGTGCATGGTCGCTGTTGAATTGAATTGAAGGGTGTCAGACCCAGCGCGCATGGTCGCGGAGGGCGAGATCGACCTGCCGCACCAAACTCCGACGCGACAGGGCCAGTGACATCCGTCGATGCTTGCTCGCTGCACTGACATGGGATCGAAAACGATTGAGACGGGCGTCATTGTGGTCAGCCCCTGCCATGCCTTCGCGGGCGGCGGCATCCTCGAGCTGGAGCTGACCACTCGGATGGCGTTCATGGTCCGCGGCGCCTTCACCTTCGCCGGCCCCGACGGCCACGACTGGCTGCACACCGGCGCGGTGACGGCGGGACTGGCGTCTCTACTTCGCCATGATCCTGTCGACCCAAGCCTCCACGGACTCCATCACAACCAGCAACGCGCCCCGATCGAGCGGTGGGTCAGAGCGGACAATTTCGTAGCGCTCGGCGCCCGCGAAGGCGGTCAGAGACTCGGCCACATCACGGTCTATCCCTGAAATCGCGAGGCCCACCTTTTCGGCCAAATCCATCAGCTTGCCGATGTCGCGGGTGAAGGGATATGAGGTGCCGCTCCACGCCAGGCCCGCCTTGAGGCATTTCTCGACTGCCTGCTGGACATCGTTTCCGAACGCCTCGTCCCCGATTTCCGCAGGCGGCAGATCCTTGACCAGGCGGGCGCGATTCGCATTGCTACGCGCCTTCTCGCGAAGCACGCGCGCCACCGGCCGGCTGGGAGCGGGGGCGCGAGGCTTACCCGGCAAGTCGGATACCTTCGGTGGCAACCGCGTGCTGGACGGTTCCTTCGTGCTTGCGCCACTTGTGCCAGTCGTCGGCTCCCATGACGATGAGGTCGACCTCCTTGTCGGTCCCGGCCCGCACCACGCGGCGAAGGCGGACCGTCTCGGCCAGCCAGTCGCGCAGGCCGCGCTCGACGACGAGAATATCGACGTCGGAATTGGCGGTTGCATCGCCGCGCGCGTAGGAGCCAAACAGGTAGACAGTCGCTTGACCAGCCGCTGCTTCGACCAACTTGCCTGCGAGCGCATTCAGCGTCGGCATCCCGAGCTTTCTACCCCGGCGACCCGACCATCGAGCCGCGGCGGCGCGTCGGGCGATCTCCGCTCGCCGTCGCGGACCAAGAGCCCTCGCGCGCGCCCTTCCACCTGCCGACTGAGGGGTTTTCACGGTCACAGCGTAATCGTCACACGGTTTGAGTGCAAGCATCGCAAGCATGCAGATTCCTCCGGCCCGGGGCCAATTTTGCGCCCGACCCCGCTGCGCCGCCCGCGGCGCACCTCGAAGACCGCGCCGGCCGTGCGCAGGTACTGCGAAAGTTTGAAGCCGCAGCCAGCACCCAAGGCCTTTCCTTGCCGACCTCCATCGGCCCGCTCGGCAAACTCGTCAAGCAGTACGTCGATAAAGTCGGGACCGAGGCGCTCTTCGAACTGCTGTGAGAGGCGCATCAGCATCCTGCTCAGTTCACATGCCGGAGTTCGCCCTCGAATGGGGTCTGCTGGCCGCCACGTCGGGCAGCCCGGCCAGGAAGATCACCTCGTCTCGGTGGTTCATGTACCCCTCGAAAACGTACTCGTGCCAGTAGTTCGCAGCGAGACCGTTCTTCATGAGGTCCCGGTAGGCGATCGTCCGATCGGTAATTTTTGTCTTGTGGAGGGTGCGCTCGAAAAACGCCTGCCACTGCTCGAAGGGTGGCTCGAGGATCACGTAGGGCGTCGTCACCACCACGGATTTCATGCCAGGACCCGGAGGAGGCAGGGCGCGAGCTAGCCATAGCTCGCCTCGCTCACCGTCGTGGCCCGAAGCGCAGACGGCCTCATGGGTCTGGTCAGTGACGAGCTCGCGAAGATTGATCGCGCCTGCGTGCACGCCCTCGTGGATGAAAAGCCCCAGCCGCGAATCGACGAGCTTTTCGAGCAAGGAAAGAAACGCAGGGTCCAATTGAAGCGACCGGCCGAGCGCCAGCCAGATCGAGCCCAGCGTTTCCCGATGGGCGCCTACCGAAAGGTCGTAGATGGCCCAGTGCCAGAAGTAGGACCGCGACAGCGGGCTCATCGGTGGGCTCGACGGCTGGTACTCGTCCTCGGCGTTCTGGATTCGATCGTAGAACTTGCACAGTTCCCGAATGTTCTGGAACGCCTCGACGATCCCCATGGCCCAATTTGTGACGGAGCTGTAGGCAGCGAATCCGGGTGGCAGTCCTCGGTCGTCGGTGTTCCAGGCACCGATGTCGACGACCTTCGCCTTCTCTACCCGGGAGAGGGACGCGCTGAGCTTCCTGGCTATCGGGCCCGTCGTCGGCTTCGCCATGAGCACTGATCGCACGAGGAGAGGTCGAGGAGCAAGGAGTGACGTCGGCAACTGTCGGGCCGCCTGCCACCGCCTGGGTAATTTTGGGCAAGAGCCCCGGGCATCGTGGTCAGCCGGCGCCATCCCCGGCTGGCACGACGTCAGTCACAACAAGCACATGCAAGCACCGTCGGGATCGGGAGCAACGATGTTCATGTCTGGCATCGCGCGATTCGAGCTTCGCCCAAGCTGGACATGTGGAGCCGTTTCCGTGGGCGCCTCACCAGCGCCGACTTGGTGGCGCTGCTCTTCGAGGACGCGGCCGTCATCCACCGCGTCCCGTTCGACCCGCTGCGCTCGGCGGCCCGATTTGAACTTGCCCCGGTTTCGTGGACGAGTTGATCATGCTGCCAGCTCTTTGTACACCTCGGCCAGAGTGAGGGACGAGCCCCGGCTCGGGCTCGGTCGGCCACGCCTGGGCGATCTTGGGCAAGACCCGATGCCATCGCCATCGTTGGCCCCGTTGACCCGTGACGTGCGAGAGGTACGATGGTCGCCGTGGGAAGCGCCGCTGCCCTGCCGCTCGCAACTGAGGAAGAGTTCCTCCGCTTGCCGGAATCCCTGCAGAAGGTCGAGCTCATCGACGGGGAGATCATTGTGTCGCCCAGCCCCGACTACTGGCACCAGGAAATACTCAGGCGCATCGTCTTCGCACTCGGAGGCTGGGCGCTCAAACAGAGGAAACCCGTTGCCGTGTGTCAGTCGCCCCTCGACGTCCGTTTCGGCCGCGGACGCATCCTGCAACCAGACGCCTTCATACTCTTCGGCGCGGTGGCGCGCAGCCACAAAGGCCCCGTCGATCGCGTGCCCGAGCTATGCATCGAGGTTATCTCGTCGAACCGCGTGCACGACCGGATCACCAAGCGGCTGGTTTACGCGGCCGCGGGCGTGAAGGAATACTGGGTCGTCGATCCCGGCGGCATCATCGAGCGCTGGACCGGTCCGGGCCTGTCCAAGGCGACCGCTGTCCGCTCTCGCCTGACCACCACGCTGCTGCCAGGTTTCAGCCTGGACCTTCCGGCCCTGTTCGCCTCGCGCGGAGAAGCCTGAAGACGGTGGGGATCGTCGCCGAGCTCAAGCCGGTGGTCTGCGTGAGGGCCTGACGTCGCGGGCGTGCTGCTTGCGCTACTATCGCGGTCGCTCTGTCGGCGTATCCCCATCGTTTCGGTCCCTACGTGCTGCTGGGCTCGCTGAAGCCGGGCGGCATGGGTGAGGCGTTCCTGGCGCTCGCGGGCGATGACGCCGCTTCGCCACCGTGCGTGGTCAAGCGCATCCTCGAGGAGTTGCTCGACGATCCGGTCAGCGTGAAGCGCTTCATGCGCGAGGCGGATGTCGCGCGGCGGTTGCTTCATCGCAACCTGGTTCGCGCGCTTGCCGCGGGGGCAGCGGACGGCGAGCCGTTCATCGCCTTCGAGTTCGTCGAGGGCCACGACGTCAGCGAGATCCTGCAGAGGTGTTCCGCCGAGGAACGGCGGATGCCGGTCGAGGCCGTGGTTCACCTGGGCCGGGAGCTTGCGAGCGCGCTCGCGTACCTGCACGACTTCGACAACATGGGCCTGGTTCATCGGGACGTCTCGCCACCGAACGTGCGCGTGACCTACGCCGGTGCGGTGAAGTTGCTTGATTTCGGCCTGGCCAAGGGTGCGACGACGGCCCAGGTGACGAGGACGGGCGTCAATCCCGGCAAGCTCGCGTACATGGCGCCCGAGCAGCTCTCCGACGGTACTCTCGATCGCCGCGCGGACATTCATGCCGCCGGCATCCTGCTGTGGGAGCTTGCCACCGGTCGTCTCATCGGTACGACCATCGATGCGGCCGGACAGGTGGTTCTTCCCGATGGCGATCGGGCGCGCACGATCGATCGAATCTTGCGCGTGGTCCCACAGGCTCCGTCTGGGTTCAACCCTGCGATTCCAGCCGGCCTCGATGCGGTGGTGCTCAAGGCCGTCGCCAAGGATCCCCGCGCGCGGTTTCAGACTGCGGGCGAGCTTCACGCCGCACTGGGTGCCATTGACGGGGTTGCGGTCGGTGACGGCGCTCTCGCGGCGCTGATGGGTTTTCTGTTCAATCGTGAAACCGAGCGCGAGCACCGGGCCGAGGCGATTGGCGCCGGTCGCGCGCTGCTGTCGGCTGCGCCTGCCTCGGTCGCGGCGGTCGTACGGCAACCGCGTGCGCCGACGCGGAACTGGGCGTGGCTCCTGCTTGCGGCAGCATTCGTCATCGCGGGTCTTGTGGTGGCATCCAGTCTGGCGCGATCGCCAGCGCAGCCCGACGAGACGGCAGCCGCCCGTCCCGTCGTGGAGCCGACGCCCGTCGCACCTACGCTGCCCCGCGAGGTCACGCCCACGCAAGTGGCTCCGCCGCTCGCGCCGGCCCCGATCTCGGTGACAAGTGTCGCGCCTCGACCGACCGACAGCGGGCGGGCGAAGGCCCGTCCGACGGCGCCAACCCCGTCACCCACGCCCGCCGCACCCAGCGCCGCTGCCGACGAGCTGGACCTGGCGCGCCGATCCTTCGATGCCGATGACTTTGTGGCGGCGGTCGAGCACGGCCAGGCTGCGCTGGCCGCTGGCCGGCACGAAGCGCATGCGGTGCTGGGCGCGACGTTCGTGAAGCTGGGCCGTTATGTGGAAGCCGAGCGCGAGTATGGAGAGGCGCTGCGCCGCGATCCCGACAACGCGGCCATCAAGCGACGGCTCGAGATCGTCCGCCAGCGAGCCGGTGCCGCGCCCGCGCCGCGCTGATCACGACGGCGGACCACGACGCACTTGACGGGGGCCACGGAATCTCCAATCGTCTGCGCCATGCCACGTCCGGTGGTCCCTATCCTGATCACCCTGACGGGGGCCTTGCTAATCTCAGTTTCGGCTCGCGCCGCGGGGCCCCTGGTTGCCCTGGTCGATAACACGTCGGCACCGCGCGACGGGCGCCTTGAGGTCAAGGCCGCGGTCGAGCAGGCCCTGCGCGATCTCGGCGCCGAGATCGTGCCTCAGGCCCGGCTGCGCGCCGTACCCGCCGATTGCCAGGACGCCGATTGCTACGCTGGCATCGGCAGAGCCACCGGCGCCGGTTTCGTGCTTCGCCTTGACGGAAAGTACGCGGCCGAGGCGTACAAACTGCGGCTGGAATTGCGCGACGGCGGGTCGGGGAAACTGGTCGCGTTCGACAACAACCAATGCGACATCTGCACGCTGGCTGACTTCTACAAGGCGGCCAAGGAGCGCACCACCGTCCTGTGCGCGCAACCATTCCGGGCCGAACCGCCCGCCAGGGCCGCCCAACCGGAGCAGCCGCCGCTTCCAGTGCGCAACGCTGCGCCACCGACCGAGCGCCCGTTCATACGCCAACCGTTGCCCATGGCGGGACTTGCGCTCGCGATCGTCGGCGCGGGCGTGGCGGGCGCCGGGGTGTACCTGCTGACGATCGACGGCGATCCATCGTGCGCCGCGAGCGCGCCGCCACCTTGCGCGCGCTTTCGCCACACGGCCGTCACCGGCACGGCGTACGTGGTGGGTGGGCTGGCGGCGGTGTTCAGCGGCGCTGCCTTGCTGTACTTTGGCCGCGATGATCCCGGGGCCGTTGCTCCGGTTTCGGTGAGCGTGGCGCGTGAGTCTGCATTTCTCTTGATCGGAGGACGGTTCTGATGAAACGACTGGCTTGCTTCCTGGGTGCACTGGTGGCCATGGGCGGTTGCGGATCCACCGAGCGCGACTACAGCATCTGCAACGCCGCGGATCCGTGCCGAGCAGGGTACGTGTGCAACGAGGCGAACCGTTGCGTCGCGGTGAACAGCGCCGCGGACGCGGGCGGTGGTGGCGGTGGCGGCGGCGGTGGCGGCGGTGCAGGAGCGAGCGGGCGTGGCGGGGGCGGGGGCGGTGCGAGCGGGCGTGGGGGCGCGACGGGGGGTGGCGGCGAGGCGGCGAGTGACGGCGGCGCGGGCAGCGGCGGTGGCGGCGATGCGGCGGTGGGTGGCGAGCGACCTGGGCCGCAGCCTGATGGGCGAGCGGGGGATGGGCCTGGGACGTGCGGGGAGAATCGCGACTGCCCGATGGACAAGCCTTTGTGCGTGGGCAACCGATGCGTAGGCTGCGCGGTGGCGAGCGACTGCGCGGACGCGACGCGGCCATTGTGCATAAGCAACCAATGCGTGGGATGCGCCGGGGCCGGAGCGGCGGCCGACGGGTGCATGAAGAAGAGCGCAACGGCGCCTGTGTGCGAG
>JANPCZ010000137.1:0-3418 GCA_031431215.1 Myxococcales bacterium | reverse complement strand
CGACCTGCGACAGAAAATTGCGCGCACGTCGTATCCCCTGGCAGCAGAGGCAGACAAACAACCAGCCCAGGTCACGCGGCTCCTCGGGCGCCTGCAGGCGCACGGTCTCATCGCCAAGATCCCCCGCTCACGTCGCTGGCGGGTATCCCTGGCGGGGCGCCGGACCATGGCCACCGCGATCAAGCTCAGGGAGGTCGCCTACCCGAACCTCTTTGCCGCTGCCGCCTGAACCGCGGGCAACATCTGCGCAAAAAACAAAGAAGTTACGAAGGAAGAATCTACCCCCACACCGACGAGCCATAGTGGAGGCCGTGCGCCAGCACGTGCACCGTCGCGTCCGCCCACGGGACCAGCTTGCCCTTGTGCCAGATGAACTCGGTCGGTTTCATGGGGCGCAAGGGTTGTCTCCGCCACCTTCGCTGTCAATCCCGGCTGATATCGGCGGAGTAAGATGATTACGGTGAGCTTTTCGTTCCGGTGCGCCCACCCATGAAGGAGCCAGGACCCCATGCAGTGGCGTAGTTCAATCGCAGCTCTCGCATTGCCCATGGCGCTGATCCTTGGCGCGGGTTGCGGCGGCAAGGATGCCAATAGCGAGGGTAGTGCCGGCGTGGGTGGTGGCAGCGGTGGTGCGGGGGCAGGCGCTGCTGGCGCCCCCGGTGGTGCCGGCGCGGGTGGCGTCGCGGGCGCTTCCGGCGCTGCGGGCGCCGCGGGCACTGGCGGAGCGCGCGCCGGCGGCGGGGCGGACGGGGGCGCGAGCGATGCTCCGCGCGCCACCGACGCGGGCAGCGCCGATGCGTTCATCGCCGATCGCGGACCCAACGCCGCCGGCATCCTGATTCACGTGAAAAACGGCTGCCCCTTCGATCTATGGATCCACGGCGCTGGCCAGGGCGCGGTGCTCATGCCCGACAACGCGCGTCTGGTGTCGGGCGCTTCCCAGGACTACGTCGCGCCCGACGCGTGGCCGGCGGCGCGCGTGACGGCCTACCTCGCCGCACCAAACGCTGCGGGCCAGCGGCAGAACGAGATTGACAAGGTGGAGATGACCCTGGGCAACAAGGTCATCAACTACAACATCACGTACGTCGACTGGGTCGGCCTCCCGGTCGAGATGGTGGGCATGGGCACCGGCTCCGACTGCAAGAAGGTCGGCTGCTACGTCAGGCAAAGCGAGATCCTGACCAGCTGCCCAGCGGGACTCGCGCAGGGCATGCGCTGCCTGTCGGCCGGTAGCCACTGCGGCAACCGCGCCAACCAGGCGATGCCGTACTGCCACGCGCTCGACGCGAAGATCGCGGAGTGCGCCGGTAACGCGCAGAAGTACCCGAGCTGAGCGGCCGCCGCGGGCGCGACCACCGGGCAGGTGTACGGCTGCGCGGGTTTCTTCGGCGGCAGTCCCAAATGGTGCGCGGCGCTCAACCGCGGCATGCTCGACGATCCGGACAACGGCAACATCGCGCTTTACTACAAGACCGCGCCCTTCAACACGTACTCGCAGTGGGTCCACGGCCTCTGCCCCGGCATCTACGCCTTCCCCTACGACGACTACGGCAAGACCAACGAGAGCGGCTTCCACGCCTGCACCGGTGGCAGCCAGCTCAACATCACGTTCTGCCCAGGCGGGTGAGCGGCCGTCACTCGAACGCGATCTCGTCGATGTCGAGCGGGTCGACCCGGCCCGACAAGCGCTGGGCGGAAAAGTGGCCTTGAACTCACTAGCCCCCGATCGATCCGTGGCAGCGACGTGCCACAGCCCACGAGAAGCAGCGAGTACATGAGGGGCGAAGGGCACGAACAGCGCGGTCGAGTCGCTGCCAGTGGGGGAACCTACCGACGCGAATTCCCGTCCGCGACGCGCGGCTCCGCCGATAGGTGGCTCACTGACCAGCAGTACCTTGGTGTTGTCGAGCAGAGTGCCGTTACCCTCGGCCACGGCCTGCAGACGTTTGCCCCGTCTGCGCGCCTCACACCTGGTAACCCGGCAGCGGGCCCTTGCCGGCGATCTCGGTGGTGTCGCCGTAGGTGTCGCCGGGCACGCCCATGGCGTTCATCATCGAAACCAACCAGGCATTGTGCGACTGACCGCCGCCGAACCCGGGCTGCCCAAACTTGAGGCGCTGGCCCACCTTGATACCCATGTTCTTGCCACCGAGGCTCCACATGAACAGGCTGTCCGTGTTGTGGCCGTGGCCGATCTCGCTCGCCATCACGATGAGCGTGTTGTCCAGCATGTTCCCCGGACCCTCCGGGATGGCCTTCAGCCGGTCGCCGAGTCGGGCCGCGAGCTCGAACACCCAGCGCTGCGCCGCGGCCCATCCCGGCCCCCCGTGCGAGGCTGTGTGCCAGGTCGTCCCAGGTTGGCCGACGAAGCCGAGGTTGGCACCACCTCCGCTGCATTGGAAACACTGCACGCGCGTCAGATCGCAGGCAAAGGCCGCCACCAGCAGATCCATCTGCGCCTCGGCCAGACGGCCGTAATCATTTCCCGTGGGATCGGCCACGGGCGGGGCCCCAGGCAATTTCATCGGAACCACCGGAATCCCCTCGGGCACCGTCGGTCGCTTGCAGGCGGCGCCCGTGGCCTTCAGGGTCACGAGTCGAGCCTCCATCGCAGACAAGGCGTCGAGCTGAGCGTCCGCGCGCAGCCGGTCCTCGGGCCCGAGGCGTTTGCGAAACGCCGACAGCTCGGCCGATACGCTCGAGATCACGCTCTTCTTGCGCGCCAGGGCTGCGACGAGCGCCGGATCCGCGGGCGCCGCCGCATCCCCGATGGTCAGGCCACGGAACACGCGGTTGTAGACGTCGTAGGGGTCGAAGTTGGGCGTCAGGGTCGAGCCGGTCGCGTCGTAGTGCGCGTTGTACCCTCGTGGAATTCCCTGGCGCAGCACGGGCAACCCCGGTGTCGCCTTGGTGCCGATGACCATCCCGAGATGGTGATCCAGCGACATGCCGCCGGGATTGATCTGGTTCGACGCCAGCGCGCCACCCGGCATGTACTTGTATCGCCCAGTCCAACACAGGGCGCGGCCCATGGGATGCTGAAATCCCTCGTTCTTGGGGCGCTTCAGCTCCATGTTCTCGAGCACCACCAGATCGCTCTGGTGCCGCTGGAGTGGCTCGGCCATCTGTTCGGGCGGGGACCCACTCCAGCCGTGTGGGTAGAAGAAGAAGACGATCCGGCGCGGCGGCGCCTTGGCCGTCTGGGCGTAGGCGTCACGCATCCGCCACGTCTGCAACGCTGGGGCGAACGCGGCGACACCGGTGCCGATCGACAGGGTCTGTAGCAGGTTCCGGCGAGAACGAAGCGACGAGCTCATGTGGACTCCTTTCGAATCGTCAGCGTCAGGGCAAACGCGAGCCGTCGCGGCGCACGAACGTCTCGGCCATCGCGAGGTCAGCGAACAACGCGCGCACG
>JANPCZ010000136.1:0-8075 GCA_031431215.1 Myxococcales bacterium | reverse complement strand
CTCAAGCGGCGCCTCAAGGAGGCGGCGGCGCGGCTTCGCACCACCGAGGCGTTCATCATGCGTGAAGCCCTCGCGAAGTATCTGGCGGGGGGCGAGTGGCCGGAGGTGCGGGTGTTGGGCAAGAGCCGCGACGGCGGGGTCGCTCATCGGGTGGACGAGGCGCTCGACAGACTCGGTTTCGGGCGCAAGTGATCCTCCTCGATACCAGCGGTGCCCTGGCGCTGCTCGACGCGGGCGAGCGCGAGCATGGGCGGGTCAAGCAGGTGGTGGCGGCGACCGTCGGCCCGTTGGTAGTGACCGACTTCGTTCTGGCCGAACTCGACTTCCTGGTATTGAAACGCCTCGGGATCGCGGCCGAGAAGGAACTCATCGCGCAGTTGATCGAGGGGGTTTTCCTGCGCGAGCCAGTTAGCGATGGCGATCTGCGCCGGGCGTCCGAGATCACGACTCGCTACCGCGATCAGGAACTGGGGCTGACCGACGCGACGCTGATGGCGCTGACCGAACGCCTCGAGGTGCGCCGGGTGCTCACGCTCGACCGGCGGCATTTCGGCGTGTTCCGCGATGCCCGGGGGCAGGCGCTCGAACTTCTGCCGTGACAGAGCGGGTCACGCGCAGGGGCTACGGCACAGTCGCCACCGATCATCAGCGGTACTTCCACGAGTTGCCGTCAAGCGGTAGCCTTGCCGCGTGTCCGAGAGCGATCGGCAGAAGTGGGACGCGCGCTATCGCACGCGCCGGCCCGAAGCGACGGCGCCGTCGGCGTTCGTGGTGTCGCTGTCGGATGCCTTGCCGACGCGTGGCCGCGCGCTTGATGTCGCTGGTGGGTCCGGGCGGAACGCGCTGTGGCTGGCGCGGCGCGGGCTTGCGGTGACAGTGGTGGACGTCTCCCAGGCGGGGCTGGAACTTGCGCGCGTGGCGGCTGGCGCGGCGGGTTTGGACCTGCAACTGGTCGCGGCCGATCTGGACACCGAGCCGCTGCCATCGGGTCCTTTCGACGTCATCCTGTGCGCGGATTATCTCCGTCGCGAGTTGTTCGCGGCATTCGCCGCGGCGCTGGTGCCGGGCGGGTTGTTGATCTTCCAGCAAGCGACACGCTCGAACCTGCAGCGGCACGCGCACCCGTCGGCGCGGTTTCTGCTCGACGACGCCGAGTTGCCATCGTTGTTGCGCGGCCTGTCGCTTGAGATTGTTCGCCACGAGGAAGGTTGGGTGGGAGCGCTCGGTGCCGAACGGCACGAGGCCCGACTGCTGGCGCGCAAGGTATGATGCCGGGCATGCGCATCTGCGTCGTGCTCGTGGTGGCCGCTGCACTGTTTGCCTGCTCGTCGTCGCCCAAGAAGGGTGACGATCCGGGCGGCGGTACCGGTGGTGGGGTCCCTTCCGGCGCGGGCGGCGCTTCGGGTGGTGGCGGCGTGGGTCGTTGCCAGATCGCTGCCGACTGCCGCTTGATGTCTGACTATTGCGACGGCTGTGCCTGCCGTCCGCTCGCCAAGACCGACAAGGATCCGCCGTGCGCCGGCCGTCTGGTGCAATGCTTCGTCGATCCCTGTGGCGGCAAGACCGTAGCCTGCGAAGGCGGTGCGTGCGTGGTCAAGACGGCGATGCCAAAGTAGCCCGCCAGCACCCGATCAGCCCGCCTGGCGCAGGAAGTCCTCGACCTCGGCGGCGGTGGCGTGAGCTGCGGTAGCTCCCTTGCCGCGGGTGGACAGCGCGCCGGCCGCGGCCGCCCGGCGCAGGCACTCGACGAGCGGCCGGCCGGCAAGCCAGGCATCGAGGAAACCGGCGTCGAAGGAAGCGTCCGCGCCGGTGATGTCCGCCGCATCCATCTCGAATGCCGCCCGGCGCATCACCTTGCCGGCCTCGACGGTGGCGAAGCCCTCCACGCCCAGCTTGACGACGATGCGCGTGCGCCCCTGGCTCAGCCGGCGCAGCGCCGAGTCGAGCGCTTCGTCGCCGGCCATCGCCAGGAGCACGAGCTCGTCGGGGAGGAATAGATCCACCTCACTCAGCGTGTCCAGCAGGTCGGCGCCCCACAGCTCGGATGGGTCGAAGCCGGGGTTCAGCGAGGTCGACAGCCCACGCTCGCGTGCTGCGGCGAACAGGGCGCGCAGCCCGGGCCGCAGCCCGCCCTGGAGAAAGTATGACGAGACGTGCATGTGATCGAATCCCTCGAAGGCGTCGGGAGGGACATCCCCGGCTCGCAACGCCGCGATGGAGCCGAGGTGCGTGATGAGCGCGCGATCCCTCGGCGAGGTGAGCGAGACGGTGATGCCGGTCTTCAGCCTGGGATCGCGGGTCACGCGGGATACGTCGATGCCTTCGCGGCCCATCGCCCCTAGGCAGAAGTCACCCCAGAGATCCGCTCCCACCTTGCTGACGAAGGCTACCTGGTTTCCGAGGCGCGCCAGGGCCACCGCGCAGTTCGCCGAGGCACCGCCCAGCACCAGCGTGGCGTCCTCGACCAGCACCTCCGTGCCCGGCAGGGCGCGGTTGCGGTAACCGGACATGACCAGATCGGGGTTGACCTCGCCAACGACGATGACCCGTTTCAATCGAGGTCAATGTACCCCATTGCCTGCCGGAGGGTAAGCACCGCGAGCGTGGGCAGGAGCGGCTCAAGTCCGCGGCGAAACTCGCGGCCGTCCCACGCGAGGCTAGACTGCCGTCGTGTCGATGCGCCTGCGACCCCGGATGCTCGCTGCGCTGTACGCCTTGTCCGGAATCGCTGGGCTCACGCTTGAGATCGTGTGGGCGCGCCAGCTAGCCACCAGCATCGGGGGCACCAGCCGCGCCATCACGGCGGTGGTGGCGACTTTCATGGGTGGACTGGCGCTCGGCGGGTTCATCGGTGCGCGGCTCGCCCGTCACTTGTCTCGGCCTGCGGTGGCCTACGGCGCCGCCGAGATCCTGGTCGGACTGACCGCGGCCCTGGTGACGCTTGTTGCGCCGCTGCTGGAGTTCACGCCGGTCATTCCGCTGCGCTTTGTTGCCGCCAGCATGCTCATGGCCTTGCCGACCATCGCGATGGGGGCGACGTTCCCGCTGGTCAGTGAGGCGTTGGCAGATGGTCGCGGGCGCAGCATTGGACTTCTGTACGCGGCCAATACTCTGGGTGCTGCGCTCGGCTGTGTGGCCGCTGGGTTCGTGAGCATCGGGTGGGTGGGCCTGCGGGCAACGGGTTTGATCGCTGCCGGCATCAACCTAGCGGTCGGCGCGCTGGCGTGGTCGCTGGCCGCGAGCACACAGCGCAGGCCCGACGCCGAGGCGCCCCGGATCACTGCGCCCATGCGCGCCGAATCCGCGCGGGTACACACGCCACTGACTCTGGCGTTTGCCGCCGGAGCGGCGGCGCTTGCGGCCGAGCTGCTATGGACGCGCGCGCTCCTGCCGTACGTCAACTCATCCACATACGCGTTCGCGGCCATATTGGCCACTTATCTCCTGGGTATCGCACTCGGCGCGGCGTGGGTGGCCGAGCGAATCGGTCGCCTGCGCAGCACGGCCGCGGCGCTGGCGATGACCCAGGGACTCCTGTGCGCCCTGGTCGTGGCCTCCCCGCGACTGCTCGATCTGGTCGAGCGCGCGCTGCCGTTCTACGTTGGGGCCCAGCGCGCAGTGTCGCTGGGGCTGTGGGGGGCGACGGTGGCCGGTCTGTTCGCGAAGGTAGCTTTCGTGCTCTTGGCACCGACATTCCTGCTGGGGGTGACGACGCCGCTGCTGATCCGCATGGCGACCGACGCCGGGCGCGGTCCGGGCGCAGCGGCGGGGGCCATCAGTGCCGCCAACACCACCGGTGGCATCGTGGGCACGTTGGTCGCGGGATTCGTGTTGTTGCCTTCGGTGGGCGTGGTGGCTGGGCTCTTGATTGTGGCCGGCGCGAACCTGGTGCTGGCGGTCGCCAGTTTGCGCCGCTGCGAGCCGCAGCACCGTCGAGGCCCGGCGCTGGTTGTCGCGGGCGGGTTGCTGTTTGCGGCGCTGATGAGGCCGGCGACGATGCAGGCGTTCCTGGGCCGGCTGGCCACCGGTTGGACCGCGCTTCTGGTGGACGAAGGACCGCAGGACACCACTGCGGTTATCGAACACAAGACCGCCACCGGCCCAACCCGCGGCATTCTGTCCAATGGGATCGCCTACGCAGGCGATTCGCCGTTCTCGCAGCGCTACATGGGACTTCTGGGGCATCTGCCCGCGCTGTTCGCTGGCACACCCGATCCGGGGCTGGTGATCTGTGTGGGCACGGGTACAACCGCCGCCAGCGTGGCGTTGCATCCCGAGGTTGCGCGGCTGGATCTGGTGGACATCAGCCCGGCGGTGCGCCGCACGTTGCCGCTGTTTGAAGCCGTGAACCGCCGGGTCTGGACCGACCCGCGTGTTCATTTGTATGAGGCCGACGGGCGCCAGTTCCTGTCGCGGCCGCTCGGCCCTTGGGGCGTGGTCACGCTCGAGCCACCGCCCCCGCGCGCGGCCGGTGCCGCAAGCCTGTACACGAGAGAGATCTATCAGCGTATTGCTGCCCGTATGCGTCCTGACGGTGTGCTGGCCCAATGGCTGCCCCTGCATGGCATGACTGCCAGCGAGACATTCATGCTGGCGCGGACCTTTCTCGCGGTTTTCCCGTCCGCGGCGCTGTGCTTGTTGAATCATGGCGAGGCCGCGTTGCTGGGGGCGCCGCAAGGCTTGCTTCCCGATGCCGACCGCCTGCGCTTACGGCTGGGCAAACCTGATCTGGCCTTGGACCTGGCCCGGCTTGGCCTTCGCGGTGCGACGCCCGACGATCAACTGGCCGCGGTGCTGGCCCTGTGTCCGATCCACGGGCCCTCACTGCGCGCCCTGGTCGGGGACGGGCCGGTCGTGACGGACGATCGGCCGCTCATCGAGCAGTTCGCGACCGGGCTCTTGAGCGACGCGCGGCACAATCTCGACGAAACGGCCCGGGCACTGGAGACCGACGGCCGGCGTGCCCTTCTCACCAGGTTGCTCGCGGCTGCCACCGAGGTGCTGCCGGTACGAGGCGCGCTTCCGGCGGGAATGGGCAGAGCGATGCAGGCCGAGCGCGACAACCTCGATCGCTGGGTACGCGAAACCCGCGGTCCGCTGGATCCGTTCAGTTCCAGCGGACGCTAGCCAGGCCACGCGCGAGCCCTTCAGCGAAAGCAGCCACGCAGTATAGTGGCGCACCCAAGGAAGGTCCGCTCATGCGCGTTTTCGTCACCCGCAGGTTCGTGACCGCCGTCGTAGGCGGTATCGCTCTTTCAACTTTCGCGTGCGCCGCGACGTCGTCACAGACCCCGCCGCCGGGCATGGCAGCGCCCGCCGGGTACGCCGCGGCGTCGGCGTCGGCGTCGGCGACGCCCGCCAATGAAGCCAGTGTGCGTCCTGGCGCCAACACCGAGTACCTCAAGCCCGACCTGCAAGTCGCGCCGTGGGTCGAGCGTTTCGAGAAGGAAGGACGCGAGATCTACGATCGCCGCGCCGAGATCGTCGCCGCCGCCAGGCTGGCGCCCGGTGCGGCGGTGGCCGACGTGGGGTCGGGCACGGGCCTGTTCACCATGCTGTTCGCCGATGCGGTCGGACCGAGCGGACAAGTCGTGGCGGTCGACATCGTGCCGCGGTTCCTGGCACACATCGAGAAGCGCGCCGCCGACACCGGCAAGAAGAACATCAGGACGGTACTTGGCACCGAACGCTCGATCGAAATGGGCGAGGCCTCCGTGGATCTGGTGTTCCTGTGCGACGTGTACCACCACTTCGAGTACCCGCGCAGCTCGCTGTCCTCGATCTGGAAGGCGCTGCGCCCGGGCGGCGTCCTGTTCATCGTCGACTTCAAGCGCGAGCAGGGCAAGAGCGCGGCGTGGGTCCTTACCCATGTGCGCGCGGGCAAGGATGTCGTGGTGTCCGAGGTCAAGGCCGCTGGCTTCGAGCTTTCCGACGAGCCGCTGGTTCTCAAGGAGAACTACGCCGTGCGCTTTCGAAAGCCGCGGTGAACGGCACCACCGCGCCGGAACGGCGGCTGGGCCTGCCAAGCGCGACGGCGCTGGTGGTGGCCGCCATGATCGGCACCGGCGTGTTCACGACCAGCGGTTTCCTGCTGGCCGATCTCAAGTCACGCGAGCTCGTGCTCCTGGCGTGGGCGGCAGGCGGTGTGGTGGCGGCGCTGGGCGCGGCCAGTTACGGGGCGCTGGCCCGGCGCATCCCCGAATCGGGCGGCGAATACGTGTTCCTCGCGCACACGCTGCACCCGGCGGCCGGCTATTTGGCCGGCTGGGTGTCGTGCCTGGTGGGTTTCGCGGCACCTCTCGCCGCGGGCGCGCTGGCCTTCGGCGTGTACTTGAAGCCATGGCTGCCGGCGCTGCCACCGCGGGTGGCCGCAACCCTCTTGCTGGCGGTGGCGGCGGCGGTGCAGGCGAGCTCGGCAACGCGGGCAGCGCGCGCCCACAACCTGGTGGTGCTGGCGCAGGGCATCTTCATCGTCGTCTTCGTGGTAGCAGGGCTTGCGCGGCTGCCGACGATTGTGGTGGCCGCCGCTGTGCCGCCGTCGGGTGCGGCCTTGGGTGGCTTTCCGATAGGCGCGCTAGGCGTGTCGCTGGTGTGGGTTTCCTACAGCTACGCGGGCTGGAACACCGCCGTCTACGTCGCAAGCGAGATCAAGGATCCAGAGCGGACGCTGCCGCGCGCGATGCTACTGGGCACCGGCATCGTGACCGCGCTGTATCTGCTGCTCAACACGGTGTTTCTCTACGCGGTACCGACGGCGGCTCTCGCGGGTCAGCTCGATGTCGGCCGCATCGCCGCTCAGGCACTCGGGGGCCCGGCCTGGGGCGCTGCGATGTCGGCGATGGTGATCTTGGTCTTGATCCCGTTCGTTTCGTCCATGACCATGGCCGGCCCACGGGTGGTGGCGCGCATGGCGGCCGACGGCTATCTGCCCGCTCAGCTGGCCGCACACACCGGCGGCTTGCCTCGCGCAGCCATAGGGTTTCAGCTGGTGCTGTCGGTCGTGATGGTATGGACGGCCGCGTACCAGAATCTGCTCACGTACATCGGCTTCACGCTGGGCCTGTCGAACGCGGCCACGGTGATCGGGCTTCTGCGACTGCGCCGGCGCGAGGGCGCGGCCCTGCCGGTGCTGGGCTGGCCTGTCGTGCCGGTGTTGTTCCTGCTGTTCTCCGCCAGCGCGACCGGCTTTACCATCTGGCGACGCCCGGTCGAGAGCGCAGTCGGGCTTGCCACGTTGTGCGCCGGGTTCGTGCCGTACCTCATGCAGCGGCGGCGCGGCCGGCGCGCGGTCCCTTAGACCGGCTTGCTGTTGCGGCCCGGGCTTCGGCCGCGATCCACGGCTGTGTTATTCGAGGCGCCCGCCGCCGCGCCGGTCACCATCACAGCCGTGCGCACCGACGAGTTCGACGGACCCATCGATGTCGAGACCCACGGCCGCGAACTGGAATACGCCGGCCCCACGGTCAAGCTACGTGTCGTGCCCCGGCCCGCAACGGCGGGACGGTGATGCGACCGGTTTTCTCGATAGGCCCGGCGATTGTGGGCGTGGCATACTGAGTCTGATGGCGCCGTTGGCCGACAGGATCGAGCAGCGTCCGGACGTGATGATGGGAAAGCCCTGCATCCGGGGAACCCGTATCGCCGTGGATCTGATTCTGGAGAAACTGGGCGCTGGCGAGACCCAGGAGCAGGTCCTGAGCGCACATCCGCGCCTCACCGCCGAAGACATTCAGGCCGCTCTCATTTTCGCGGCCACAACCGTGCGCGAACACTTCGCGGCCTGAGTTTGCGCTTTCTCGCGGACGAGAACCTGGACGCCCAGATCGTGCTGGGGCTGCGCGAGGCTGGGCATGACGTGCTGTACGTTGTGGAGATGGTTCGCGGAATTTCCGATGAGGAAGTTCTTTCGATCGCGCAATCGGAACGCGCAGTGGTTGTCACGGCGGACAAGGATTTCGGTGAACTTGTGTTTCGACGTGGGCTTTCGCATCACGGAGTCCTGCTGGTGCGACTCCACGGATGGTCAGAGGGCGAAAAAGCTGGCGCCGTGGTGAGTCTGGTCGCACGCGCCGGCA
>JANPCZ010000135.1:0-10220 GCA_031431215.1 Myxococcales bacterium | reverse complement strand
CCCTTGAAACGGCCCCGGATGGCCTGGCCAATGATGGCCTCGTCGGCGCCGGGCCGCGCTGCGCGCCCCACCACCACCTTGACCGTCGGTCGAAACGCCATGCTGTTGTCGACCACCCCGCGAACGGTGGCGTTGGACACGCCGTCGGCGCCGACCTTGTCGAGCAGAATCACCGCCACCGCCTCGGCGACCCCGCCGGGACCCGACGCCGGCGCGGCGAGCGCGGTGTCGTTGAGCACCAGGTTGATGCTGGGATCGTCGATGGTGCTTTCCATCTCGGAGGTCGAGCCCTTGCGCAACACGATGGCGACGTCGCTGCCCGCAGCGCGCCCCAGGGTCTTCTTGACACCGTTCGACAGCATGATGACCGAGGCGAATACGAACACCACCAGGCCCAGGCCCAGAGCCACCGCCGCGGTCGTGGCCTTGCGGACCCTCAGATTGCGCAGGTTGTACGAGATGGGAATCATGGTTGCCTCCGTTATGCCAGCCTGCGCAGAGCCTCGGTGACCTGAAGGCGCGACGCGCCCCGGGCCGGAATGATGGACGCCACCAGCGCCAGCCCGATCGCCAGCGCCATGCTCATCACGTACGTCTTCACATCAATGCGAAAGTAGGGAAACCACGCGCCCATGTTCTCCTCAAGCCATCGGCCCATACCCAGCTCGACCACCGGGACCGAAAGCGCGAGCCCCACCCCGCCGGCCAGGAGCCCCACCACCGCGGCCTCGCCAATGACGAAGAAAGCAATTGCTCCCGGCCCAAAACCAATGGCTCGCAACACGCCATACTCACGCGTCCGTTCCCGGACCCCCATGGCGATGGTGTTGCCCAGGATCATCATCATGATCACCATGATGATGATCGAGATGATGTCGAGCGCACTCAACATGGAGCTGAGCATGCCCATGAACGACAGGTTCATCGCGCGTTCGCTCATGGTCACGGTCTGCATGTCCTTCTCGTCGAACAGCTTGTCGATGGCCGCCGCCACGGCGGGGCCACGCCCAGGATCGTCGACCCGCGTGGCGATCCATCCGATCTGATCGCGGCGGTCTTCGGCCAATGAATCGTTCATGTACGACCAGTGAAAGAACAGCGTCGACCTATCAATGGACTTCCGGGTCGCGGTGTAGATGCCGTCGATGTTGAACTCCCAGTCGCCGGGATAGATGCTGCCCTGCAAGATGAAGCGATCGCCGACCTTCAGCCCCAGCTGACGGGCCAGCACGTCGCCGACGATGGCGCCCTTTTTGTCTTCAAGCCAGCGCTGCTTGGCTTCGGGCGCCAGCACGATCTCGTCGTAAACATCCAGCGCGGTCGTGGCATCCACCGCCAGCGTGGCGAAGAACTGTTCCGGCTTCTTGGGGTTCTTGCCGCCGAACCAGCTCATGTACGTGCTCTGCTTGACCCCGGGCACCATGCGCACCTGGGCGGCGTAGTTCTTCGGAATCGGGATGACGAAGCTGACCTTGTGGCGGGTGGCAACGCGATCCTTGGCCGCGTAGTCGGCCGCCACCGACCACGCCGACAACACCGTCCGCAGTGCCACGAAAGCGATGATGGCCACCGCCGCCCCCAGGATGGTCAGCACGGTCCGCGCCTTGTTGCGAAGGACGTTGCGCGCGCCAATTTGAAACAGGGTCACTGCAGCTGGCCCTTGTCGAGCTTGCGCGTGATGCTGGCGCGCTCGGCGGCATGCGGATCGTGGGTCACCATCAGGATGGTCTTCTTGAACTCCTTGTTGAGGCGATCGAGCAGGTTGAGGATCTCGTCGGCGGCCTTGCGGTCAAGATCGCCGGTTGGCTCGTCGGCCACGATGATCGTCGGATCGTTCACGATGGCCCGCGCGATGGCGACCCGCTGCTCCTGGCCGCCCGATAGCTGGCGCGGGTAGTGATTCATGCGATCTTCGAGGCCGACCACGCGCAAAGCAGTCTGGGCTCGCTTCCTCCGCTCCGCGCCCGACAGCTTGATCAACAGAAGGGGCAGCTCCACGTTCTCGATGGCCGTCAGCACCGGGATCAGGTTGTAGGCCTGGAAGACGAACCCGATGTACCGGGCTCTGAACTTCGCCAGCTCGCCGTCGCTCATGCTGCTGAGGGTGGCGCCCGCCACCACGGCCGTGCCCTCGGTCGGACGATCCAGGCCCGCGATGAGGTTAAGCAGCGTCGACTTGCCCGAACCCGACGGCCCCATCAGCGCCTCGAAGGATCCAGTCGGAATCGACAGCGACAACCCGTCGAGAACGGTGATGGGCTCCTTGCCGCGGTGAAAGGTCTTGCGGATGCCCGACAGCTGGACGATTGCGGATTCCATGGTGCGCTCCTGTGTATCAGACCGCCTAGCGGTCACGTTCCTTGATTTTGTGTCCGTCCCGCAAATCCTTCGGCGGCCGACTGACCACCCGGGTCCCTGCCGCCGGACCGTCGAGCAACTCGACGCTGCTGCCGAAACTAGCGCCCACGCTTACCGGCAGGAGCTTCACGCTGCCCTCGTCGACCACGAACACCGCCTTGCCGCCGTCGCGCTCGACCAAGGCATCGGCCGACACGATCTTCTTGGGCTTTTCCTGCAGCGCCTCGGCCTTCAGCGGCTCGCTCAGGAAACTAACCCGGGCGGCCATGTCGGGCAGCACGCCGTCCGCGGCATCCTGGAACCGGACCTTGACCACTGCCGTGGCCTTGGCGCGGTTGATGCGCTTGCCGATCTCGGCGGTGACGCCGCGATACCGGCGGGTCGGATACGCGTCGAGGACGATCTCGCACGGCGAGCCGGGCTTGACGAGGCCGAGGCGCGCCTCGGGCACGTCGGTCTCGACCAGGATGGAGGCGAAGTCGGCGATCTCGCACAGCGGGCTTCCGGGCGACACCGCCTCCCCTATCGCTGACGGCTTCGAGATCACCGTGCCGTTGATGGGCGCCGTGATCGCCCGATCCTTGAGCCCCACCCGCAAGGTTTCCGACTCGGCCTGCGCCGCGGCCGTCTCCGCCCGCGCCGCGCTGACGCTCTGGTCGAGGGACTTGGCCCGCGTCTCCAGATCCTCGACCTGGGCGCGCGGTACGGCGTTCCCAGCCAGCAGGCCACGCATACGATCGAGTTGCCGGCTGACCTCGGCCAGGTTCGCCCGGGTCGTCTCGACCCGCGCCCGCGCGACCAGCACCCGCGCGGCGGCTGCCGCCACGGCACTGCGCTGGTCGGCATCAGCGATGGTCGCCAACAGGTCGCCCGCCTTCACGACATCGCCTTCCTTGACCAGCACCGACGCCAGGCGGCCGGAGATCTTCGGGCCCACCTTCGACGATACCTGGGCCACCACATACCCGGTCGACGTCACCTGCACCGACGCCTGCGCGGGCGAGATCATCGCGACCTCGGTCACCGTGACCTCATGCTTGAAAATCTGGGCGGACAGGGTCTTCCAGCCCGACAGACCAAGTGCCCCCAGGATACCGAGGACCAACAGAGTGACTGCCACACGCCGCAGCGGCGAGGGACCCGAAGGGGCATCCCGCGCGATGCGAAGCGATGACAGATCCGAGCCGAGCTGATCCATCGGGGCGGTGCTTCCTAGCACGGCCCTCGCCGGAGGCAAAAGCCCGGGTTGCCACCGCTCGCCGGTGCTAGCCTGCGGGCGTGCAGCGGTTCAGCGCGGGCTTCACCGTCGTGTTGATGCTCGGATGTCGGTCCGCCTCCGAAAACCAATCCCCGACGGCCAGCGTTCCCGAGGCCTCGGTACCCGCGGTTCTCCACGACGCCGTCGACCGGGCCACGCGGGACAGGTTCCGGCAGCCGGAAAGAATCATCGCGGCACTGGGCCTCCTGCCAGGACAGGGGGTAGCTGACGTGGGGGCGGGCCACGGCTACCTGACGTTCCGGCTGGTTGATGCGGTGGGGAAGACCGGGCGCGTGGTGGCGACCGACATCGACGACGTCGCGCTCGCAGCGCTGAACGCTCACCGGCCGGCGCGTGCCAACCTGGTGGTACGCAAGGTTGCGCCCGATAGCCCCGGCCTCGAGCCCGGCTCGTACGATCTGGTTCTTCTGTCCGAGGTCGACCACGCCGTCCCCGATCGTGTCGACTTCCTGATCAGGCTACGGGCGGCGCTGGCGCCGGCTGGACGCATCGCCGTCACGAATCGCCGTGCTCTGCGGGCGCCGCTTGTCACCGCTGCGGAACGCGCCGGGTACACAGTTGCCAACGAAATCACCGACCTGCCGGTTCACTTCCTCCTGTTCCTCCAGCCGAAATGACGTGGTAGGAACCCGAACGATGCACCACCGTCCGCGACTGAGGACGCGATTGCTCGTCACGCTCGCGCTGACGACCCTGGCAGCGTCGTGCAAAGACAGCGCCGGGAGCCACGGCGGTCACGGCGGAGGTAGCGCCGGCGGCGCGGGGGCCGCGGCGGGCGCGGCGGGCGCGGCGGGCGCGGGATCATCGGCAACTCCGGACGCGAGCATTGACTTGGCCGGTCGCGACGACTCGGGGGGTGCCGCTGGCGCGGACGCCGGTAACGACACGACCGGCCCCGACCTTGCGAGGGGAATCGACGCCGAGATTGCCCCCCTACCCGACGCCGGAACCGACGCCGGCAGCCTGGTCAACGCCCGACGCCTGTGGTTCCAGGGCCCGGAGAGTGACCTGCACCTGGCTGACGCCGAGCCGATGATCCCTTTTTGAGGCCCTTTCCTCGGGGTCGGTCGATCCCTCGAAGTTGCGTATACGCTGCGAGCGCCAATCCCCGCCGGCAAATGGCACCTGGTGGGCGATGGCTACTTGATAGCGAAGAAGGTGGACGTGCGCTTCGACATCATCTGGCGCAGCGCTGCCAACATGGACACCATCCTGGCGACCGCGATGCACACCTTCCAGGAACCGCCACCGGGACCGTTGCATGACCTCGCGGTTGCCTACGAGACCGATCTCGACGGCATCGCCGCGGCGGCGAAACCCGGCGATAAATTGCTGCTGAAATTCAGCGTCCCCACCGGGGATCGCGACGGCAATTTCACGCCCAACGGTGACGGCCCCCTGGCGGGCGGCCGCTTCCCCAACCTGACGTTGCCGTAGACGAGACCCGAATCGCGTTCCTACTCGAACGAGTAGAGCCGCAGCGCGATGAAAACCGCCCCATTGCGTAGGGGCGGTTCATCGAGCTGCTTACGACCTACTTCTTAACCTCAATACTACCCACAGTGGACGCATCTTGTGAATCCAAGTGGACGACGTACACCCCCTGGGCAAGCTTCTTTCCAAGCTTAACCACGTTCACGCCCTTCTTCCCCTGGGCATCGGTCATGCCTGCGACCCTTTCTCCAGAGCCTGCAAACATCGAAAGGGAATATTTTCCTCCAGCAGGTAGAAAGAACGTGACCTGCGTGCCCGACAACGACTGCACAAATGCCTTCCCCTTCTTCTCTGCGGTGGCGGCTGAACCTGCCATAGACGCACACGCAGGCGCCCCTGAACCTCCGTTGCTCGTAAAATCCTTCAGAGCTTCAGCATCCATCGAATGCCAGCTAGGAAGGTCGTTCACACGCTGCATGGTCTGCCCGGTGTACATCGCGTCCATCAAGTTCGTATAGGTCATCCAGTTGCAGTACGCCGTACCCAGGGCTGTCTTTGCGTTTGCCGCCTCCCCAGCCTTCAGGTACGTCGCTCCCCGGATTTTATAGGCAAAGTAAGTCGAAAAATAGGCCATCGCTTTTATATTGTCTATGTTCACCCTCAGCTCGGTATTTGGCGCCGGGCTCATACGGTTGGCAATTGAAAGAGCCGACACGGCGTCCGCTTCGATTTCGTCGGCAAGCTGATAGGAACTCTTATTGCCGCCGCAACTGTTTGACGAGGAGTCGGCGATGCTACACAGCGCCGAGCCCGCCCCGACACCGGCGTTCGAGAAAGCAGCGGCGGTTATGAAACCCTTATGGGATAGACACGCCTCTGGCCACCAGTGGAAATCGAGTTTCAGCGTCTTCTGGACGAGCTCGGTGATCTTGGGAATTGAGCTCGACGCCTTGCTCCAGGCGGTGAAGAGATCGTCAGATGGAACCCCTGGATACTTGAGCTTCATGTAGTTCTTGAAAACGCTGTCGGAGGTCGCCGGGTTATACGAAAGACGGCCCCACAGCATGTATAGGTACCAGTGTCGCTGAACCTCAAGGCCGCCCTGTGTCACGCTGTTCTTGCTGAAGAAAGTCCGTGTCGGAGCACTCCCGTCGGACCCCATATAGAATCCCTTGAAGTACGTGCCTTTCCCCGGAAAACCGTTGAGGTAGGCTCGCGCAAAATTCGGATCTCCCCAATGGAGATAGTAAATGTCGTCGTTACGAACCGTAAACCACGTCTTCAGATTATTATCCACCAGACCCTTGATGTCGCTGGCCCCCATCCACTTTGGGACGGGTGTCGAGTACATATGGGCCGAGGAATACTTGAAAGACATGTCGAACGCGACGTTCGGGAGCTTGATGAGAGATGCGAAATACTTCTTTACTTCAGAGAGAGCCGTCTGATGAAAGCGATGTATGAATGTCAACTTTCGCTTCGGATTGGCGATCGCATAATCATACATTCCCTGGCCGTAGGTATTCCACAACCACTGTTCCTTCTGCGGGTCAGTTGCTGACCCCATGTGCTCACCTGCGGTCACGCCAAAACCGTCGAGATCGGGGTAGGTCTCAAGAAGCTTCGTCATGCTCTTCCGCATATAGGTAACCGTGGCGGGGTTAGCATGGTTTTCGTCAATCCCGTATTTGCCCGTAGCGCCGTCGGTATAGATGTTCCAATTGACCAGCATAAATTCGAATCCGCGCGAGTGCGCGTACGCCATGATCTGCTTCCAGAAAACTATCTTTTCGTCAGTGGACATCGTCCTCGAAAAGCCATCGTACCCCTTCAGATCCTGTAGGGCAGCGTTGGGATAATCAGCCAATTTAATCAAAGAAGTAAAAGGATGATCGTTCCATATCGAAACAACATTGTATCGGTGTCGCGCCATCTCATCAAACCATGACACCCAGAAGGTCATGTCCCAAACATCGGGAATTGCTTTCTTGTACGACGCACCCTTGCTGCTTCCAGCATAGGTAGGACTTCTCTCATCCAGCGGGAGATTGAGCTTCATCCCACGTTTCAAAATAGCCGGTGACTCCTGGGAGTTATAGACAGCGCCATAGGAATCAAAGTTGATGTTCTCTGCGATCTGCAGTCCACCGTACATTGCGCCGTTAACGTCACCTCCGAGAGCCCAGTATGACACCTGCCCTTGCTTTGTGGTCCGCAAGGCGTATGCCTGCTCGCCAAGCCCGGTTGGCCGTGTCCCACCCTCTGCCGTGAGGACCCCGGTCACCGCTGTGTTTGACGCCAGTGCAACGACCACTTTCTTGTGGGCGTACGGCGGTGAGGCGAGCTGGGCAAGGTTCAGCATTTCAACGGTGAACTTCTTCGACTCCAGCGCGGCTTTGACATCGTCGGCGGCAAACTTGATCTGCGGAATTTTCGCATCGTAAAATACGCCCACCGTTTCAGCGAAAAGCACCCCTGGTGTTGCAAGCAACAGGAAGACCACGGTCGCCACACTTCGTTTCACTACGTTACAAACACTGGTAGCAGTCATGCTTCGATGTTCCTTCTTGTTGAATGGGTGGTCGTATCGAAACTGGAAGCTGGGATCGCCGACCTTCACGCTCCGGTCGGGCTCCTTATATCAGCGGCTGCTGGTTCTAGAAGCATATCTTTTGGGTACTCCACGGCAGGCGCTCGGGCTGTCCACGGACGATCACGCCTGCGGACGCAGCTCGGTCCGTCGCGCGTGGCTAGAGAGCGGCCTACGACCGCACCGGGTCGAGACTCCCAAGGTCAGTGTCGGGGCGGGGCTGCCGCCCCCGGAAGCGCCGGCTCTAGCCGACGAGGCCCGGCAGCGGGCCCTTGCAGTACGTGGGATCGCCGAAGGTGGTGTCGGCCATGCCCATGGCGTTCGCGATCGACACGAACAGATCATTGTGGTTGCGGTTCAAGGCGCTCAGGTAGCGGCCAGTCTTTATGGCGCCGCCGCAGCCACCCATCAACACGTAGGGCATGTCCTTGAACGAGTGCGTGTTGCCGACCGACACCTCACTTGCGATCAGCACGGTGGTGTTGTCGAGCAGGGTGCCGTTGCCCTCGGTCACGGCGTTCAGTTTCTTGCCCAGATCGGCGAACTGCTGCACGTACCAGGTTTCGATCTTGGCCAGCGAATCGAACGAGCCTTGATCGGTGTTGTGCGAGAGGCCGTGGTGGCTACCGGACGCGCCGGTCCACTTGAGATGGTTGACGCCCGACTGTGCGGTCGAATACTGCAGGGTCGCCACCCGGGTCTGATCGGAAGCGAACGCCGCTGTCATCATGTCCATCATCAGGCTGCTCAGCATCGGGAAGTTGTCGCTTTTCAGAGACAGAGTCTCGGGCGGTGCGGCGGGCTTGCCGGCAGCGCCTGAAAAGCCGCCCCCCAGCATCAGACGGCGCTCGATCTCGCGAATGCCAGACAGATGCTGGTCGAGCTTGGCGCGATCGCCTGCGCCCAGGCGTGGGCTGAGCTGCTGGAAGTCGGTCTTCACGAAGTCGAGGATGCTGCGTTTGCGGTCGAGCTTCGCTAGCTGCATCGCCGGATCGGCGGTCACGTCAGTGAACACGCGTGCGAACACCTTGCGTGGATCGTCCTCGGAGGTCAGCGGCTTCTGCGGCCCGCTGTATGAGATGAAGGTGTAGGCCGAACCGCTGCCGCTGCCGTTGGCCGCCACGCCCAGTTGCAGCGACGGAAACCTGGTGTTCATACCGACTTTGTTCGCGATGACCTGATCGATGGTTGCGTCCGCGCCCCAGCCGAGGCTACCGAATGAACCATTACTCATCAGGCCAATTTTCTTGCGCGCAGTCAGCAGGCTGGTCATGCCGCTGTTGTGGCCGTTGCCGCCGCTTGCACTTGCGGTCGCCATGTTGATGCCCTGGAGCACGACGATCTTGCTTTGCAGATCCTTGAGCGGCATGAGGACGGGCGACAGGGTGAAGGCGGTCTCGGTGCCGGTCGGGGTCCACTGGCTGGTGACCACGCCATTCGAGAAGAAGACCACGGCGAATCGTTTGGGCGCCGTTGCCGCGCTGGCCAGACGCGGTGCCATGGCGGCTAGCCACGGCAGTGCGATGCTGACGCCGCCCGCGCCGCGCAACACCGAGCGACGGCTCATCCGGGGTCCCGATGAGAACTTCATGGCGCACCTCCTGTGGCGGGTTCGACGGATTTGTAAAGGAACGCGTTGGTCTGGGTCATGGCAATCACCAGCTTCTTGAGATCCGATCCCGAGGTCATGAACTGATCCTGCAGCACCTGCATGGTGCATGCGTCGGCGTCGGTCTCGCCACGCCCGTAGCCGAAGCGGAACCACTGCTTGACCGCGCATGAGCGCACGGTGTTACTGGGAGCGAGCTTCTTGGCCAGCTCCACCACGCCCTTGAACGGCCCGTCGAGCGTGGCCTCGCCGGTGCTGGCGAGCTCGCCTGAGGCATCGACCGGCAGTCCCTGATCCGTGTCGCGCCACTTGCCGATGCCGTCCAAGTTCTCGTAGCCGAAACCGACCGGGTCCATCATGAGATGGCACGCGCTGCACGCCGGGCTTTCGTTGTGGATGCGAAAGCGCTCGCGCGTGGTCTGGCCGGCCTTGATGACGGGCGGCGTGACAACCAAGCCGGCGGGCGGATCCGGCAGCTCCTTGCAAAGCAGCTGCTCGCGCGTGAACTTGCCCCGATCGATGGGCGACGACTGGTTGTCTTTGGCCAGGACTGCCATCAGGCTGCCGTGGGTCAGCACGCCGACGCGCTTGTCAGCGGGCAGGGCGGTCTTCTCGAACGCCGTCCCTACCGGACCGGTCAAACCATAGTAGGTCGCGAGCTGGCTGTTGGTGAACGTGTACGCGGCGGTCAACAAAGCGTCGAGTCCGGGCGTGGCGCCGAATATCACGCTGTCGATGAAGGACTCGGTCTCCTTGCGTAGCAGCCCCTTGATGGTGACGTTCCACGCCGGATAGATCTTTGCGTCCTTGTTGATGTGGTCCATCTCGTCGAGGCGCAGCCACTGCCCATAAAAGTGCTGTATGGCCGTCTTGGCCTTGGGATCGCCAAGCAGGCGCTCGGCTTGCGCGGAGATCTCGGCCGGCGTGCCCAGCTTGCCGGCGTCGACGGC
>JANPCZ010000134.1:0-2447 GCA_031431215.1 Myxococcales bacterium | reverse complement strand
TGCCGAAGGCCGGCATGAACGACACCGAGTTGATCTGGATGACGGCCATCATCGCCGCCAACGCCGTTGTGCCCAGGCCCGCGACCACGACGTTGATGAAGAAGTTGAACGCAAAGAATTCAAAGAACCAGTTGAACCCCGACGGTAGTCCGAAGCGCAGCATGCGCAGGAACTCGGACATGTGCAGGCGAGGCAGGATCGCGGTCGACCTGCCGTCCAGCAGAAACTTGGCCAGCAGGCCCACGAACGCGATCGCGGTTGCCAGGCTGCTGGCCAGGGCCGCACCCTTCACGCCCATCGCCGGCGCGCCCAGGTGCCCACCAATGAGAACCCAGTTGCCGAAAACGTTGAGCAGCATCGCGGCGACGTTCGCGAGCATGGGCAGACGGGTGTTGCCCAGACCACCGTAGTAGTTGGCCAGCGCCTCGATGCCTATCGCCGCTCCGCCTGATACCAGACGGAACATCAAATACTGTTCCATCAACTGCCGCACTTCGGGCGCGTAGGGCAGCATCGCCAGGACCGACGGAGCGGCACCGAGCGCCGCCAGGCACATGATCTCGGCGACCACCGCCAGCGCCAGTCCGTAGAACCCGTAACGACGCGCCCCATCGGCGTCGCCCTTGCCGAAGAGCTGCGCCGAGAAACTCGACACGATGAACACCGTGCCCATGGGCAAGATGAAGATCGCAAAACTGTTCAGCGCGCCTGCGGTGGTCGCCGCCAGGGACGCTTCGCCCAGGTACGCCACCATGACCGCGTCGCACACCCCGACCACCACCTGGCTCGATCGCGAGATCACCATCGGCCACGCCAGCGCCAGCAGTGTTCGCAGCGTCGCAGGTGTCCGGACGGCCGTCATGAGGGGCGGCAGTGTAGCAGCAGCGCTGCCATCGCTACGGCGGTTTGAGCATGCCCAGATCCGCGAGCCACTCCGCGAAGCGCACGTGCCAGGTGCCGAACGGAATGCCGTTGCGCGGGCGGATGGCGCCGCCGTGACCGCCGTGTCCATAGATGAACAGATCGGCCGGCACGCCGGCGCGAAACAGTGACTGGTAGAACTCGACCGTACGCTTGGCGTGAGACTGATCGTCGATGCCGGCGCTGGTCAGGAACGCGGGAGCGGCGTCCTTGGGCGCCTCGATGCTCATGTCGGCCCAGCCCGGGTAGACCAGACCGACGAAGTCGGGGCGACAACTCTGGCGCTCAACCGGATCGGTCGCGGCCGGCTTGCCGCGATCGAAGCGAACGTCCGCCAGCGCCGCCAGCGCGCCGCCCGCCGAGAAGCCCAGGATGCCGATGCGGGCAGGGTTTACCCGCCACTCCTTGGCACGCCCACGGACGATGCGCACGGCCCGCTGCGTGTCGGCCAGCGCCTCACCCTCGACCGTGTAATGAAAGCCCGGGGTCTGGGCCAGGCGGTACTTGAGGATGAACGCCGCCACGCCCAGACCGTTGAGCCATTGTGCGATGTCGTCGCCCTCGGACCCCCACACCAGCTTCTGGTGGCCACCGCCCGGCGCGACGATCACGGCCGCGCCCGTGGCCTTGTCGGCCGGTGGCAAACGCACCTCGATGGACGGTTTGTGCACGTTCTGGAAGGAATTCACCCGCACGCCTGGCCCCGGGTTCGGCGGCACGGTGATCTCCTTCTGGTCGGCGCCCTGAAGCTGCGGCGAGCCGGGCGGCCACAGAAAAACCACCGGCGGTGGCGCGTCGGCCGCCACGGCCACGCTGGCCAGGAGCGAGAACGATGACAACAACGCGAGCAAGCTGGTCCGGTGCATCGCTGGCGGTTATGCCACAGGGTTCTGTCGCCGTCAGTGACCGGGCCAACACGGTCGAGCCTGACGGACCGGTGCTATAGATAGGCCGCGCATGACGACCCAGACCTTTGCTTTCGCTACCGTCGGCCCCGCCGGGCCGACGAATCCGGAACGAAACTTTCCACTCGGCCGGCCGGGCTACGCCTACCGCGATCTGTATGAGTCCGATCGGCTAATGGCTCTGGACGCAGAATTCCGGCGCGAACTGGCTGCCGCCGACCCGCAGCTGGGCACGCGCTTCGAGAGCTACCGCGGCGGGGCCGAGTTCGCGCCACCCGAAGACGGCGATCTGCTGGTCGCAGTGGCGCGGCACCTGTCGCCGTTCGTCGCGCGCCTGTTCGGTGTCGAGGCCGAGTGGCAGCGCTTGCTGGACGTGGCCGCGCGCGAGCAGGTCATCTTCCGTATGAAAGAGTTCATCGGCCGGCGTGCCAGCAAGAAGCACGCGCCCGGCGCCGTACCGGCCACAGAGGCGGCGGCGCTGCACGCGGAGGTGCGGCAGCTCGCGTCCGGCAAGGACGGCAACGATCAGGAACTCGAGCTAGCGCGTGCCCTCGCCGTGCTGCTCGACGACGAAGCCCAGCTCGCCACCGGCGTGCCACCTGACCCCATCAAGCAGCGGGC
>JANPCZ010000133.1:0-20071 GCA_031431215.1 Myxococcales bacterium | reverse complement strand
GAGTTCTGGGTGGCCAGCATCCGCCGCTTCTCGGCCGAGCACCGCCTGAACATTCCGAGCAGCCTGTGGGGCAAGGCCAAGACCAACATTCTGATGTGGACCTTCCTGCCGGCGTTCATCTCGATCGGTGGCTTCTGGCCGTACTTGGAGCCCTGGCCCACGCATGTGGCGCGCGCCCTGCTCGCGATCGGGCTGGTCGTCAGCTACATCAGCGCCTGGGGCTACACCCGAGCTTTCGGTCGGGGGTATGGCGCTGTCTAGTCGTGGCCCGGTCGTAGCCTGGGGGCCGGCCTGACCTGCAACACGCAGCCGGGTTTTCTGGCCGCGCTGTCGAGGCGCCTCCCCGCTGTGTCAGAGCGCTACCTGGCGCTCGAACCGCGCAGTCTGGGGCTCGCACGCATTTACCTGGGCGTGCTGCTGCTCTGGGACCTGGTGCGTCGCGCGCCGGAGTTGTCGCTCTGGTACACGAACGACGGCCTGCTGCCCAATCACACGGTGCTCTTCCGGCCACAGGTCCGGCACACGTTTTCGTTCTTCTTCTCGGCGTCGTGGCCAGGCGAGGTCGCGCTGCTGTTCGTCCTGGTGGGCGCGATCTACCTGGCCTTTCTGCTGGGCTGGCACACGCGGCTGTTTCACGCCCTGTCCTTCGCGTGTCTGGTTAGCCTGCACGGCCGGGTGGTTTTCCTCGAAAACGGCGGCGACGTGGTGCTGCGCCTGCTGGCGGGATGGACGCTGTTCCTGCCGATGGGGGCGCGCTTCTCGGTCGACGCCGTGCGGGCCAGCATGCGCGGGCGCATCGAGCACACGGCCGCCGATCTGGCCGACCGAGCGGCTTTGCCACGGGAGACGCGCAGCGCGGTGTCGCTGGCGGTGGCGGCTCTGCTGGCGCAGGCGGCGGTCATCTACTTCATGAGCGCCGTCCCGAAGGATGGGGCGTCGTGGCGCGAAGGCAGCGGGTTTCACTACCTGCTTCATCAAGACCGCGTCGTGACCTGGTTGGGGTGGAAGCTGCGGCCACATGTGACGCCGGATCTGTCGCGGGTGCTCACGTGGTCGGCTCTGGCGATCGAGTTCGTGGCGCCGGTGTTGCTGCTCTCGCCGCTGGCGTGGCGGTGGAGCCGGCGCGTGGCCCTGGTCTTGCTGCCGGCGCTGCATATCGGGCTGGCGCTGTTCCTGAACCTGGGGTTGTTTTCGTTCGCCATGATCGGGTTCCTTCTGCCGCTTGTTCTTGCGGATGACTGGGCCTGGCTGTCGCGGCGGTTCACGCCGTCGCAGGTGCGGGCGCGGGTGGTGTATTTCGACGGTGAGTGCGGCATCTGCTTCCAGTTCGCGCGCTTGCTCGCGCGCTGGGACGCCGCCGGGCGACTGACCCTGGTGGCCAACCAGGACCGCGACCGCGTGCCGATCGACCTGGATCGCACGCTGCTCGACCGCACCATGGTGGTCGAGGATCCGGTGAGTCGGCGGCGCTGGACCCGGTCCGATGGCTTCGCACAGGCCTTTGCCGCCGTGCCGTGGGGCTGGCCGGTCGCTGCGCTGCTGTGGACGCCGGGGCTGCGAGGGCTGGCCGGAAGGCTCTACGATGTGGTGGCGCGCAACCGTACCCGCATCTCGGTGGCGCTGGGTCTGGCCGCGTGCGGACTGCCAGCGCGGGGCAGCGTGGCCGGGGTCGCGCGCGACGGGCGCGGGTCTTCATGGCCGCGGTTGCGCGCCTGGGGCGGCGTGGCGCGCGAGGTCTCGGTCATCGCGGTCGCGCTGGCGTGCACAATCCAGACTCAGGGCTGGCACATGCTCGCGCCCGAGCCGTCGAAACGCGATCGGATGCTGGTCGTCGACGCCGTCACGGCCGATGGGCGGCACGTCGATCCGTTCAACCAGCTCGCCAGTCGCACCGGATCTGTGCCGGTGGCGGAGATCCCCGAGTACCTCGACCAGAACGCGGCCTTCCGCGGCTACGTTGCGCGCATCAAGGATCGCGCCGACTACCATCAGGCGCTGCGCGCGTGGATCGACGCGTACCCGCTGCGCACCGGGCGCGCCCAGGATCGCCTGGTCTCGTACCAGGTCTTCATCCTGGACGACGACAGCCCCCTGCCGGGGCAGACCCGGGCCAGCGATTCGGAGAAGCGTCTGCTTTTCCGCAGCGGTGGTGACTAGCGTTTCGGGGACGAGGTAAGCTGCGCCACTTTCCTGGCCTTGCGCTTAACCTGAAACCTGGAACTTGAAATGTCGAACCATCGAAATGCGGATCTCCAGATGAGGCGCCGGCTTGCTCCTGGTGGCCGCTTACGAGCGGCCGGCGTGGTGGCGACCTCCGGCCTGTTGCTGGCCCTGGTGTTACCGGGTGCCGCGGCGGCGCAGGGTTTCTCGGCTGGCGCCGAGTGCCCGGCGGGAAACCTGCTGTCGGGGGCGAAACCCTGGCGGTACGCCGACATCCGCGGTGCCGTGGTGCTGGTGACCGACGACGCCGTGGCGCCCGAAGGCGCGCAGTGGAACGCTTCGCCCGCAGTCGTCCTGGACACCGGCGCTGCGACCCTGACCTATGACCTGGGCCGGGCGATGCCCCTGGCGGCGACTTACCTGCAGGCGGACGCCAACGACACGTACACAGTTTGGGGCTCAGTCGACGGGGCCAGCTTCAAGGAACTCGGTCGTGCACAGCCGGTCGAGGGGCACGGCCTGCGCAGCCGCAGCCTCAACCTGGGTGGGGTGCTCGTGCGCTACTTGCGCGTGGGCGAGGGTTCCGGCGACGGGTCGTATTCGATCTCGGAGTTCCAGGCGTTCTGCAGATTGCCGGACCCGTTTCCGCCCAAGCTCAAGGTGGTCAACGCGCCGCCGGCCGCCGTGGCGACCAACTTCTTCACCTACTGGAACGACGATGCGAGCGCGCGCTGGGAGCTGGTCCTGGCCCTGCTGGGTGTGGCTTTCCTCGGCTGGGAACTCAAGCTGCGGCAGCAGGGCAAGGCCAACGCTCACCGCAGGATGCGCACCCGCCTGCTCGCCATCATGGGCGTGCTCAGCGGGCTGACCTACTTCAACCTCGGCTTCTTCCACTTCGGCAACTACACGCACGACTGGGAGTGGACCCACTACTACGTCGGGTCCAAGTACTTCCGCGAGCTGTCCTACGACCGGCTCTATGAGTGCATCGCGGTTGCCGACACCGAGGACGGGCTGCGGCGGCGGGTCGAGCTTCGCAAGCTCACCAATCTACGCACCAACGCGCTTGAATCGACCGATGACATCCTCAAGCACCCGGAGCGTTGTACCAAGCAATTTTCGGCAGATAGGTGGCAGTCCTTCAAGCGTGACGTGACGTTTTTCCGCAACCGGCAGAACGCGCGGCGCTGGGACGACCTGCAGACCGATCACGGTTACAACGGCACCCCGGTCTGGAACATCGCGGGCTCGGTGCTGGCGAACCTGGCGCCGGCCAGCGTGAATCAGCTGTACCTGCTTTCGTTGCTCGACCCCGCGTATTTCCTCGGCATGTGCGCCGTGGTCTGGTGGGCGTTCGGCTGGCGTGTCCTGTCCATTGGCCTGCTGGCCTTCGCAACCAACTTCCCTTCGCGCTTCTACTGGACCGGCGGCGCCTTTCTGCGCTGGGACTGGTTGTTCTACTTGGTGGCCGCGGTGGCGTGTCTGCGGCGCGAACGCTATTTGCTGGGGGGGCTCTCGCTCGGCTACGCGACGCTGTTGCGGGTGTTTCCTGGGTTCCTGTTTGTCGGGCCGTTGCTGGCCGCCGGGATCCACCTGTATCAGAAGCGCGAGATTGACCGGCGCTGGTTGTCGTTCTTCGGCGGCGCGGCGCTATCGGCGATCCTGCTGATTCCGGCCAGCATCGGCGTGGCCGGGGGTGCGAAGGCGTACCTGCAATTCGTGCAGAACACGCAGAAGCACAAGGAGACGCCGCTCACCAACTACATGGGCCTGCGCACGGTGCTCGCCTATCGACCGGGCGAAGCCGGGCGCAACATGCGCAACGACAATCTCACCGATCCGTGGAAGCCCTGGAAAGATGCGCGCCTGCGAGCGTACCGGCAGGCCAGGCCGGTTCTATTCCTGGCGGTGGCCGGCTTCCTGGTGCTGCTGGGTTTGGCGGTGAAGGGCCGCGAGCCATGGGTGGTCGTGGCGCTGTCCTCGTCCTTCGTCGCCGTGGGGGTCGAGCTGACTTGCTACTACTACGCCTTCATCATGGCGCTGGCGTTGCTGTACGAGAAACGCGAGGAAGTCGGGCGAATCCTGCTGATCATGACGGCTTTCACCGGATTCATCGCGTGGGCGCCCCTCAAGGGCATGGCGACCTGGCTCGACGAGCAGTACACGTGGATGTCAGTCGGCACGCTGGTCGCGTTCGTGATGATCCTGTGGATGTTCGGCCCGGGCGAGCGTCGCGCGGCGCTGGCTGCAGCGGCGGCCGCTGATGACGGGAAGTCCGCGCCCGCGCCGGTTGTGCCCGGACTCGGCCCGCAACCTGACAGCGATCTCGGCGCGAATACCACTGGGAAAAAGAAAAAGCGGCGGTGAACCGAGTCCACCGCCGCTGACTTCTGTCTGTCGCTCTTCCTCGAAGAGCCTTCGGGGACGAGCCTTCGGGGACGAGCTTTCGGGGACGAGCTTTCGGGGGAAGGTCCTACCGGCTAGCGCCCCTTCTTCTTGGCGCCCTTGGCCTTCTTGGCCTTCTTGGCGCCCTTCTTGGGTTTGGCCTTGGCCTTCTTGGCAACTGGCTTCTTCCTCTTCTTCGGAGCCGCCTTCTTGCGCTTCTGGCCGCCGACCGCTCGCTTGGCTCGCGAGACGTCGCCGTCCTTGTCGACGAAGTAGATGTAGTTGTAGTCCATCTCGAAGTCGCCGTCCTTGACCTTCTCCGGCTTGCTCTTGGTTACACCCGGCTGCTTCCTCTTCACGCGCCAGACGGCTCCGTCTTTCACGTACAGCATGAAATCCTTGTCACGCGTGATTCCCAGCTTTGCGATTTTCTCGGCCATGCTCCGCCCTCCGGTCAGAAATGTGGCGAAAAACGAGACGGAACGCATCGTATCCGTCGGGAAGTGCGTGTCAAGACGAAACTCCGGGCTTCTCGACGCGCGCAACGTAAACGTGCTCGTCGGAATCTCCGTCGAGCGGACTGCCGGCGAAGTCGCCGAATTTCGCAATCAGCCGGAAACCTGTGCGGTCGAGCAGTGACTCCACTTCGTCGGGAGCAAGCTGTCGATGGCATAGGCGCACGACGCGTTCGGGTCCGTACGCGCGGCCGTCCTGGTCGATGGGCTGGTAGTAGATCTTGAAGTGCAGCGCGCGCCGGCGGGGATCGTAGACATGGTTTGTCGTGTACACGAGCCGAGCCCCCGTCACGGGGTGACGGAACACGGTGCGGGCCCAGCGTCGTTGCGGGTCGCGGCTTTTCCAGCTTGGGGCAAGCGCCAGCACGTCGAAGGCGATCCAGCCGCCGGGCACCAGGCTGGACCGGGCGGCGCGCAGGAAGCGCAGTAGATCGCCGCGGCCCACGAGGTGCTGCACGCTGTGGAAGGCGGCGATGGCTAGGCCGCAGCGGGGCGCGAACGGCAGCGCGCGCAGATCTCCTCGCACCAGCAGTGCCCGCTGCCGCCGGGCCCGGGGCAGGCGCGCGATCCGGGCGGCGGCGCGTGCCAGCATCGGGCCGGACCTGTCAAGGCCTACGACTGTATGACCGTCTCTGAGCAGGGGGATGGTCACGCGTCCGGTGCCGCAGGCCAGGTCCAAGATAGGCGCGGGCGGTCCCCAGGCGGCGCGGTCGGCGGCCAAGCGGCGGTAGAAGGTGACGTCCGCGCGCCGGCGGCGATACTCGAAGTCGTAGAGCGCAGCGTCCTCGAAGTGTTCGCGCGCGCCCGCGTCCTCATCGGTGCGAGAAGGCCGCTGGGAAAAACTCGGTGGGCGCATGGAGGGCGTCGAAGTATAAGAGGGCCATGCCCCCCGCGATTGTGCTCCTTTCTGGTGGTCTCGATTCGGCGACCGCACTTGCCATCGCGCGCTCGCAGGGCCGCACCTGTCACGCGTTGTCATTCAAGTACGGCCAGCGCCACGATGTCGAGTTGCTAGCCGCGCGTCGGGTGGCCAAGGCGTTGGGGGCGGCGTCGCACCGGGTGATCACGATCGACCAGGACGCGCTGTCGGGATCGTCGCTGACACTGACGTCGAACATCGACGTGCCCAAGGACCGCACTGACTCGGAGATAGGCACCGGCATTCCTTCGACCTACGTTCCTGGCCGCAACACCCTGTTCGTGGCGCACGCGCTGGCGGTGGCCGAAGTGACCGGCGCCGAGGAGATTGTCCTCGGCGTCAACGTGCTCGACTATTCGGGTTACCCCGACTGTCGTCCCGAGTGGCTGGCGGCGATGCAGGAAGTGGCGCGGGTCGGCACTCGCTCGGGTGTCGAGGGCCGGCCGGTCAAGCTGGTGGCACCGCTCATCCATATGAGCAAGGCCGAGATCATTCGCGCGGGTCACGCGCTCGGCTTCGACTACGCCCTGACCCACTCTTGCTACGACCCGTCGCCGACTGGCGCCGCGTGCGGTGCGTGCGATTCGTGCCTGTTGCGCAAGCGCGGCTTCGCCGAGGCGGGCGTGCCGGATCCGACGCTGTATCGCTGACCGACGCGGTCGGTCGCTGTCAGTCGCTGGCGCCGCTCCAGCGGCCGCCGAACGCGCCGGTGCCCAGGAACCCGGGCGGCGCAGGAGGCACGACTGCCAGGGTAGGGATGGGCGTGAGCCCGCGGGCCGTGGCCGCGGGCGCCGTCCATCCCGTCGTGGCCTGCGTCGTGGTCTGCGTTGGTGATGCCGCCGTGGTCGCAGCCGGGCGTGGCGTGCGATCGCGACCGCGGCCGCGTCTGCCCTGACCGACATCGATCAGCGACTCAAGTTCGGGCGGGTTGTCGTCGTCGGCACGCGGCGCCATCACTTCGCCGTCGATCAGCAACGGCTGGCCGGCGAGCTCGGGAGCTGCGGTGTCGGCGTCGCTGACGATCTCGTGCAGGCGGAGCGCGTCGTCGAGGAATTCACGACCGGCCAGCCGCGGCCGCTTCCGGTTCGGGTTCGACGACGGGAAGATGTACCGCATTGCGAGCAGGATCTGGCGCGCCAGATCGGCGTCGCGCCGCGAGGCCTTGAGGCGATCGAGCACCGGCCGGATGGCGGTGACGACGTGCTGGCCTATGTCGCGGATGGCGTTGGTGTCGGGGTGCAGGGCGTCGCGAAGCGCTGGGAATAGAAGCGTCGCCAGCTCGAGCGCGTTGGAGGGTGGCGTGCCCCGGCGGGTGGTCGACTGATCGAGGGCGCCCAGGTAAGCCCAGAAGCGCGCCTTGCGCTGCACCGTCAGCTCATCGCTGCTCTCGTTGGTCACCCAGGCTTCCAGCTCGGGCACCAGCAGCTTGAGCAGCCCGGTTTCGAGCAGCAATTCCATTGAACGCTTGGCGGCGCCGGCGCGCAGCAGCCGGTAGAACTCTTCCGACACGCGCGCCTGCGCGCACTTGGCGACCTCACCGGCGTGCTCCATCATGCGACGGTAGGTCTCGGGCTCGATGGCCAGATCACAGCGAGCGGCGAACTTCACCGCGCGCAGGATGCGCACGGGATCCTCGCGGAACCGGATGTCGGGATCGCCGATGGTGCGCACCAGCCGCCGCTCAACGTCGGCCAGCCCGTTGACGTGGTCGATGACCTGCTCGCTCTCGATGTCGTAGAACAACCCGTTGATGGTGAAGTCGCGACGGCGGGCGTCCTGCTCGGCGGTGCCGAACACGTTGTCGCGCTTGATGAGGAGATCGCTGTTCTCGGGCTCGGGTGCGCCGTTGTCGCCGCCCTCGTCTTCCATCTCACGCGGGTTGGCGCGGAAGGTGGCGGTCTCGATCACCTTGCTGCCGAAGAAGATGTGCGCCAGCCGGAAGCGCCGCCCGATGATCCGGCAGTTGCGGAAAATGCGCCGCAGCTCGGGCGGCGTGGCGCTGGTGGCGATGTCGAAATCCTTCGGCCGTAGCCCCAGCAGCAGATCGCGCACGCAGCCGCCCACCATGTAGGCGGCGTGATCGTAACGGCGCAGGCGCTCGATGACCTTGACGGCGTCGGGATCTATCTGGTCTGGCTTGATTTGAAGCATCAATCGGACTGCGTAAGGTCTCGACGGGTAGCACGCCCTGCCACGCCCGGCAAGCGTCGCGCCGCGGTTCGCGCAAAGGTTCCTTGAAGTGAAGCGTGAATCAGCGCGGCGTGGCGGGGGCGGTGGAGGCAGGCACCGGTGCCGGAGGCGCGCGGTCCCCATCGCGCAGCTTGAGCGCGACCAGCACGGTCAGGAAGCTTACCAGGGCGGCGGCGCACACCACCAAAAGGGGGCCGCCCAGTCGAGAGCGAGCGGGCAGCGCCGGGAGGCTTGGTTGGGTCATCGGGACGAGATCACCGTGCGTGTTGCGCCGGCCGAAGAAGCGCGCCACCGCGGGGAACCCGGTCTTGCCGGTATGAACCGGCACCGCCGCTCGCAGGCGGGACCTGGGTCGTTTTCGCGGCGCCCGCACCGGCTGGGTCTGGTCGGCGATGACAAACGCCGGTGCGGCGGCGGCGCGTTGCCCCGGCGACGGTGTCGGCGTCCGCCGGGCCGGGCCCTGCGGTCGGGGCGGGGTGCGGTACGGCCCGGGGGCAGCGGGTACGGCGGGCGCGGCTGTCGCACCGGGTGGCTGCGCAGCCGGCAGATGCGTCGCCGCACCCATCACGGTGCGAGCGCCCCGGTCCGGCACAACCTCGTCCGCCGTAGGCTGCAGCATGGGCTTGGCACCCTCCGAAAAGCCGTATCTGGTCGTCCCCGACATCGCGCAGCAAGCCCCAGTGTACATCGATGAGTACGCCGCGTCGCCGAGGTTGTGTTCGGGCTATCCACGAACCCGGGTCTGGGGGTGGCGCTATACTGCGCCGCGCACACGATGCGCATCTGCTTCGTCGTCAACAATGTGCGGACGCAGCGGGCAACGTACACCACGTTGCTTCTTGCCTACGCGGCCCATTGCCGCGGCCACGATGCCGCGTTCGTATCGGTGGACGGGCTCTCGCACGGCGACGGAGGGCAGGTCACGGGCACGTTGGTACGGCCACGACCAGGCCGCCTGGGCAGCCCGGCCGAGTACACCCGGGCGCTAACCGCCGCAAATGCCCCGCATGAAGAAGTGCGCCTGGCCGAGTTGGATGTGGTGTTTCTCCGCAACAACCCCCACGTCGGCGGGGCCGATTCGATCGGCTTCAACCCGGCGATTGAATTCGGCCGCAGACTCAAACTCGCCGGGGTGCTGGTGGTCAACGATCCGGACGGACTTGGTCGGGCGGGTTCGAAGATGTACCTGGCGGGGTTTCCGGCGGCGATCGGACCTCGCACCCTGGTCACCCGATCGGTCGAGCGTGTGCGATCGTTTCTCCGTGAACTCGACGGCCCCGCGATCATCAAGCCGCTGGCCGGTTTCGGCGGTAAGAACGTTTTCTACGTGGGCCGTGGCCAGACCGCGAACCTGGCTCAGATGATCTCGACGGTGAAGGCCGAAGGCTACGTGATGGTGCAGGAGTATCTGACCGCCGCTGCCAAGGGCGACAAACGAGTGCTCATGCTCGGAGGATCTCCCGTCTCGGTTGACGGCCACTTCGCGGTCTACCGGCGCATGCGGCCGCGCGACGACATCCGCAACAACATGCACGTCGGCGGCGCGCGCAAGCCAGGCACCCTGGGCGCCGCCGAGCAGCGCATTTGTGATCTGGTGCGGCCACGGCTGGTGGCCGACGGGTTGTACTTCGTCGGTCTCGACCTGGTCGGCGACAAGATCCTCGAGATCAATGTGTTCGCACCCGGCGGTGTGCACAACATCAACGAGCTCTACAGCGTCGACGTGGGTACTGTGGTGGTGCGCGATCTCGAGCGCAAGGTCGAACTCAAGGGCGCCTACCGCGAGCCCATGCCGTCGCACGTGATGATGCGAGCCTGACCCTGCCTCGTCCGCCGGCTACTAGCGAAAAACACCGATTTAGCCGGCCTTCATATTGACCTTCGGCCCGGCGCGCACCAATAATCGCGCCGCCGCGTCCGACCGGGACATGTGCCCGGCGCATCACCAGCCAGAAGTACCGTGAAGCCCACCAACATCTCTGACCCCAACTACTTCCACAAGGTGGTCGATTGTCAGTGGGCCTGTCCTGCCCACACCAACGTGCCCGAGTACATCCGCCTCATCGCGCAGGGGCGCTTCACGGACGCGTACATGTTGAACCGGGAGTCGAACGTGTTTCCCGGCGTTCTGGGGCGCACCTGCGATCGACCGTGCGAGCCAGCCTGTCGGCGCACCCGCGTCGAGGAGAAGCCGGTGGCCATCTGCCGGCTCAAGCGCGTGGCAGCGGATTTGCGCGACGACGTGACCGACCGGCTACCCAAGCCGCCCGCGCAGAAGAACGGCAAGCGCGTCGCCTGCATCGGCGCTGGACCCGCGTCGCTGACGGTCGCGAACGACCTCCTGCCGCTTGGTTACGAGGTCGTGATCTTCGAGAAGCTGCCGGTGCCGGGTGGGCTCATGCGCTCGAACATTCCGGCGTTCCGCCTGCCCCAGCGCGTGCTCGACGACGAGATCGGAATGATCACGAACATGGGCGCTGAGGTTCGTTACGACGCGCCGGTGACCAGCATGAAGGCCTTGCTCGGGCAGGGCTTCGATGCCGTGTTCGTCGGATCGGGCGCGCCCAAGGGCAAGGAGCTCGATATCCCGGGCCGCCAGGAAGGTGCTGCGCAGATTCGCATCGGCATCGACTGGCTCGAAGCCATCGCGTTCGGCCACGTCACCTCCGTGGGCAAGCGGGTGATCATCATCGGCGTGGGCAACACGGCGATGGATTGCTGCCGCAGCTCGAAGCGTCTCGGTGCGACCGACGTGAAGGTGATGGCGCGCCGGGCACGGCCCTACTTCAAGGCGTCGCCGTGGGAGCTGGAGGACGCCGAGGAGGAAGGCGTCGACATCATCATCAACCACGCACCCAAGCGTTTCATCGTCGAGAACGGAACCCTCACCGGCCTGGAGTTCGAGCGCCTGGAATGGAAAGAAGACGAAAAGGGGCGCCAGACATCCACCGTTGTGGATACCGTGGTGCTGCCCTGTGACGAGGTCATCCTGGCCATCGGGCAGGAGACCGCGTTCCCGTGGGTCGAGCGCGACGTCGGCATCGAGTTCGACAAGTGGGACATGCCCACAGTCGACAAGGTGACGATGCAGTCCACGCGCCCGGGCGTGTTCTTCGGTGGCGACGCAGCGTGGGGCCCGCTCAACATCATCTGGGCCGTGGCGCATGGGCACGAGGCCGCCGTCTCGATCCACAACCACTGTCAGGGCAAGCCGGTGACCGAACGTCTACCGCAGCACATGAACCTCATCAGCCAGAAGATGGGCTTGCACGAGTGGAGCTACAGCAACGACTACAACCCGTCCAAGCGCGAGAAGATGCGCCACGTCGACCTCAAAGAGAGGTTCGCGGCCATGAACATCGAGGTCGAAATGGGCTTCGACATCGAGAGCACGGCGCGGGAGGTGGAACGCTGCCTCAACTGCGACATCCAGACCAAATTCACCGATAGCCTGTGCATCGAGTGTGATGCTTGCATTGATGTTTGTCCGCTCCTGTGCCTGACCATCGCCCCCGACGGTGACGAGCCCGACCTGCGCAGCCGTCTGACGGTGCCAGCGAAGAACGGCAAGCAGGACATCTTCGCTTCGGGCCCGCTGCCGCAGACCAAGCGGATCATGGTCAAGGATGAGGACCTGTGCGTTCATTGCGGGCTGTGCGCCGAGCGCTGCCCAACCGGCGCATGGGACATGCAGAAGTTCGAGCTCGTCATCCCCTACGCAGGAAAGACCTCGTGGACACCGTCAAAGTAGAACGCGTCAACGATTTCGCCTTCAAGATCGCCAACACCAACGGGACCGGGTCGGCCAGCGCCAATGGCCTCATCATGCAGGCCATCTTCCGCATGGGCGTGCCGGTGTCGGGCAAGAACCTGTTCCCGTCCAACATCCAGGGCCTGCCGACCTGGTACGAAATTCGGGTCAACAAGGATGGCCATACCGCGCGCACGCCGGTATTCGACCTGATGGTGGCGATGAACGCCGAGACCTACGCGCGCGACATCAAGGAGATGCGCCCCGGTGGCTACCTGCTGTACGACTCGACCTGGCCACTGGCCGAGTCGCTGCGGCGGGACGACATCAATTTTCTGGGCGTGCCACTGGCGCAGATGTGCCGCGAAAACTTCGACAAGTCACGCGAGCAGATCCTGATGAAAAACATCGCCTATGCGGGCGCGCTGGCGGCGCTGCTCGACATGGACATGAAGGTCATCGACGCCCTGCTTGAGGAGAAGTACGGCGCCAAGAAGAACATGATGCAGTCGAACCACAAGGCCATCCAGCTTGGCTACCGCTACGCGCAGGAGCATTTCTCCTGCCCGCTGCCGTTCAAGCTGCGCGCCATGGACGCGAACAAGGATGCCATCTTGATCGACGGCAACACGGCGCTTGCGCTTGGCTGCGTGTACGCGGGCGCGACCGTGGCGGCCTGGTATCCCATCACGCCGTCGACGTCGTTGATGGATGCTTTCAAGGTGTTCTGCAGTCGCATGCGCAAGGATCCTGCGACCGGCAAGAACAATTTCTGCATCGTGCAGGCCGAGGACGAGCTGGCGGCCATCGGCATGGTGCTGGGCGGCGGGTGGAGCGGCGCGCGGTCGTTCACCTCGACCTCCGGTCCCGGCATCTCGCTCATGAACGAGCTCATCGGGCTGGGCTACTACGCCGAGATCCCGGCGGTGATCGTCGACGTGCAGCGCACCGGGCCGTCGACCGGCATGCCGACGCGCACCCAGCAGGGTGACATCATGGCATGCGCCTACGCGTCTCACGGCGACACCAAACACATCCTGCTGTTCCCGGCCAACCCCGAGGAGTGTTTCCACTTCGCGAAGCACGCCTTCGATCTGGCGGACCGCTTTCAGACGCCGGTGTTCGTGCTGACCGATCTGGACATCGGCATGAACGACTGGCTGTGTCCGCGGCTTCAGTGGGACGACAGCTACCGGCCCGACCGCGGCCGGGTGCTCGACGCCAAGGACCTGGAGGGCATGGACAAGTTCATGCGCTACTCGGACTCCGACGCGGACGGGGTCACGTCGCGCACGCTGCCGGGTGTGCATCCGAAGGGCGCCTATTTCACGCGCGGCTCGGGCCACAACAAGTTCGGCAAGTACACCGAGGTGCCCGACGAATACCAGGAGGTGGTCGATCGCCTGGCGCACAAGCACCGCAGCGCCGCCAAGTACGTGCCGGCGCCCGATATCCGCATGCAGGAGGGGGCCACCATCGGCATCGTGACGTTGGGTGGTTGCGATGCGGGCGTGCGCGAGGCCATCGCGATTCTGAATCGGCAAGGGCAAAAGGCCAGCTTCATGCGCGTACGCGGCTTTCCGTTCGGCGCCGAGGTCGAGCAGTTTCTACGCGCGCACGAACGCATCTATGTCGTCGAGCAGAACCGCGACGGGCAGCTGCGCACCTTGCTGGTCAACGAGACCGGCATCGACAAGGATCGGCTGCGCTCGCTGCTGGTCTATGGCGGCTTCCCGTTGTCGGCGCAGCATGTGCTTGACGGCATCCGCAAGCAGACGGGAGCACCATCGTGACCTACATCCTCAAACCCAAGGTCGTCCACCCGTCGCTGCCCAGGAACAAGCTCGGCCTCACCATCCGCGACTACGAGGGGACCATGTCCACCCTGTGCGCGGGCTGCGGCCACGATTCGGTGACCGCGGCGATCATCCAGGCGTTCCACGAGATCGACATGCCGCCGCATCGGGTGGCCAAGATGAGTGGTATCGGTTGCTCGTCGAAGACACCGACGTATTTCCTGGGCACCGCCCACGGTTTCAACGCAGCCCACGGCCGGATGCCGGCCATCGCCACCGGCGCCAATGCCGCCAACCGGGATCTCTGTTACATCGGCATCTCGGGCGACGGCGATTCGCTCTCGATAGGTCTGGGGCAGCTGGCGCACGCCATCCGGCGTAACGTGAACATGCTGTATGTGATCGAGAACAACGGTGTCTACGGTCTGACCAAGGGGCAGTTCTCGGCATCATCGGACGTCGGCACCAAGAGCAAGAAGGGCGAGGTCAACAGCTATGGCCCCATCGATCCGGTAATGGTGGCGTTAAGCATGGGCGCGACGTTCATCGCTCGCAGCTTTTCGGGCGACAAGGCGCAGCTGGTGCCGTTGCTCAAGGCCGGGCTTGCCCACAAGGGCTTTGCGCTTATCGACGTGATCTCACCGTGCGTGACGTTCAACGATCACGACGGCTCGACCAAGAGCTACAAGTACACGCGCGAGCGCAACGTCGAGATTGCGCACACCGATTTCGTGCCCTTGGCTACTGCCATCACCGCCCGAATCGAGTCCGGGCCAGGAACGTCCGTGACGATGCACGACGGTAGCGTGGTGCGATTCACCAAGGTGGCCGACGGCTACGATCCGACCTCGCGCGAGAAGGCCTTTTCCTATCTGCTCGAACATCAGCGTACCGGGCAGATCCCGACCGGGCTGCTGTTCGTCGATCAGACCGCACGGGAGATGCACGAGATCAGCAACACGGTCGACACGCCGTTGAACGAGCTGCCGTTCGAAAAGCTGTGCCCGGGCGACCGCGCCCTGCAGGAGCTGCAGAAGGGGTTCCGGTGACCGGCGACGAGTTGCGCGCGCGGCAGGCACCGCTCAAGGCGCGCTACAAGGAAGACCCGGCGGCGGGGCAGGTGACCCTGTCAGCGCGCGGGCGGCTGGGTGCCGGCAGCGTGACGTGCCAGATCGAGACCGGCGTGGGCAAGGTCGAGGCGGGCCTGCATCCGGCCACCGGTGGCGACGGCACGTCGGCGTGCTCGGGCGACATGTTGCTCGAGGCTTTGGCCGGGTGCGCGGGCGTCACGTTGCGGGCGGTGGCCAGCGCGATGGGCCTGTCGGTGCCTGGAGGCTACGTGGTCGTTGACGGCGACATCGACTTTCGCGGCACCCTGGCGGTGGCCAAGGATGCGCCGGTGGGCTTCGGCGCGATCCGGCTGCGCTTCGAGCTCGACACCAACGCGACCGCCGAGCAGGTCGCGAAGTTGGTCCAGCTGACCGAGCGCTACTGCGTGGTCTACCAGACACTGAAGAACGGGGTTCCCATCACCGTGTCACACGTGGTGTCGAACTCGGCGCAAGCCTCGGCCTAGGCTTCGCCTGCGCGTCGAACGTCGGCGGTGCCGGGGAAGTGGGACCGGGCGGCGGCCGGACGTGGCTACGAGTCGTTGGCCACGACATCGGCTGCCGTGGCGGCCACGACGGCGCGCTTGATCCACTGGTCGAGCACAGCTTGATCGCCGCAGGCAAGGATGCGCTGACGGAGCGCCTCGTCCACGGCGATTCCTCGTGCCTCAAGGACTCGCAGGATGGCCAGCGCCTCACCCTCAAGACGCCCCCTGGCTTCGCCCTCGGCTTTGCCCTTGGCTTCGCCCTCGGCCACGTACTTGCGGGCGAAGTCGCTCTTCCACTCGTAGTTCTTCAGGTCCATGGCTTCGAATACCTTTCGCGCCGCTTTGGCCAGGGCGTTGAGGATCAGATCGTAGTACAGCATCCGCAGATCGTCACTGAGCTTTTCCGTCGCGTTGAATGCTGTCCTGGCCATCTGCGCCTCGCGCTCGGGTGGCAACCGCCCGGCGTGCGCCAGCACGGACAGCAGCGCCAGCTCGGGGCGCGCCATCGCGGGCTCGATGTCCTCGATCACCGGCACCAGCCCGGGGCCGATTACGATCGGTGCGAAGGTCCAACCCGGACCGCACGAGACCGGCGTCGCCGCCCAGCGCGCGACCTTGTCATCGAGGGCGTAAACCAGCACGCAGGTCGGGCACGACAGCCGCACGCGCAGGCTGGTCGCGTAGTGGGGCCACGAGTAGAGCTTGTCGTCGTCGATGCGGAGCTGTACCTCGACGATGATGCCCAGGACGGGCTGGTCGTTGGCTAGCAGCACCACCAGATCGGCGCGGTACTCGGGTGGGGTCAGGTCCGTGAAGCTGGCCGACTCGATACGCACGCTGGTGAACGGCGGGATCGTCACGCCCAGCGATTCTTGCAGCAACTCGGCGGCCAGCACGGGGCGCTGGCGAAACAGCTCGACGATGGCCTCGTGGATCGCGGATGGCATGGCGCCGAGGTCTTCGGCGGCCGCGCGCGTGGGTTGCGCTGACGCGTGCGAAAAATCGGGAACCGATCGCGTGCGGTGCCGAGAACGCGGGCCATGGCACGTCCGCTGCGCTTCATTCCTCCTGAGTCCGTCGTCGAGGTCACCATGCGGACCATCCAGGGAGGCTTCCTGTTGCGACCCAGCCACGAGATCAACGAGCTGGTGGTCGGCGTGTTCGGTCGGGCGCAGGAAAAGTACGCGATGGAGCTGCACGCGTTCGTGGCGATGGGCAATCACGTTCATCTGCTGTGCAGCCCGCGGCACGCTGCGCACCTGGCCGCCTTCATGACGTTCGTCGCCTCCAACATTGCGCGCGAGGCAGGGCGTCTGCACGACTGGCGCGAGCGCTTCTGGCGGCGGCGCTACGTCGCCATCGTCGTGGCCGATGAGACCGCGCAAGTGGCGTGCTTGAAGTACATCCTTCGCAACGGCTGCAAGGAGCCCTACTCATACTGCTCCTCCTTGTCGACTGGCCTGGCATGACGGTGGCCGCCGCGGCCGTAGCCGCGAGCGGCCCGCAGATCTCGGAGCTTGGACAGGCGGGCGATATCGGTGTCGCTCAACCGAAACCAGGAAGCGACTTGGCGCCCGCGGACGGTCGGGTTGATGTGCCCCTGGGCGATCCACTCGTCAACCATCCCGGTGGAAATGCCAAGCAAGGTCGCGACACCGCGATTCGAGCAGAGACCGTCTTCGCGTTGTAGGCCCTCGCCAGTATCGCTGCTCCGGCGGCGTTTGCGCGGAAGACCGCGGCGGTAGCGGATATTCCGCACTCTGCCCTCGGTCCAGTCAAGGCTTCCCTTGCGCGCCGTGGGGCACGGGGCAATACGTCGATTGAGGTCGCTGGCGATCTCCGAATCGGACCTGCCCTCGAAGGTCAGACTCTTGATGAGCGTGAGCGTGTCGGTCGAAATGTCGACGTGGCCGAAAGCGGGTCTATGCGCCTGAAGATCGCTCGTTGCGCCGCTCAAAGCCCGGAGGCGCAGGCCGACGCATCTGCCCGGCGCATCCCATCAGGGCCACGCACAATGCCGCAGCGCTCAACTTTCTGCCCTCTGAAGCGGTCATGCCAGTCCGTCCAACGATCGTGCCGGCCCTTTGCCCACGGCACGCCGTCGAGCACGGCGGGCCGCAGGCGGATTCGGTCGAACCCCAACGCGCCGTCGCCGGGAGCGATGCCGGCGACGGTCTTCCAGAACCATTCGCTCACCGAGCCGAACATCGGGTGGTTGTGCGAGTACTGCGCTCGTCCTGCTTCCAGGCTTCCCACAAGGTCGTGGCGCCGTTTTCCAGCATGTGGCCCCAGCCGGGGAACGTTGTCTGACTCACGATGCGCCCCCCCACATCGGCGCGACTTTCATCGGACAATAGATTCAGCGTGTACTTGGTCGCGAAGATTCCGGTGGTCAGGTGACCGTCGCGCTGGTTCACGATGTCGTCGACAAGCACTTCGAACGCCGCGCGCTTACTCGCCGCGGGCACCAATCCCAGATGCAACGCGAACGCCTGGCAGGATTGCCGGCGTCGAAACGGCCAGCCTTCGCGTCGGGCAGAAACTTCCTGTTGAAGGCCGCGCCGATCTCCCGCCCCAACGCCCGGTACTTCTTCTCATCGCCCGCCTTGCCCAGGGCGTGCGCCAGATCTGCGGTCAGGCGCACGTCGTGGAAGTAGAACGCGGTCGCGGTCAGTGCGCGCGGGCGCTCGCCCAACATCTCGTGGTCGCTGATCTCCTTCTCAATGACGTGGCCGGTGGCCCTGCTGCGCAGAAACTCGGTGTACGCCACCAGCGTGCCGTATTGCTCCGCAAGCAATGCCCGGTCGCCGTAGTACCTATAGAGGTCGTTCAGCAGCACCGGATGTGCGATGCCCCAGCCCACCGGACCCGAGCCGCCACCGAGCCCTTGAGTCTCGATGCCGACGAACGGCGACGTCTCGGTGAAGCCGCCGTCGGGGCGGACCGCCCGCAGCGGCGGCGTTTTCGGGCATCATCTGACGCCGATGACCGCCAAGTTGACAGAAGAGAAGCTATCTGACACAACCCGACCCGCCAGGCGCTGCGCCGAAAAGCGGCCTTGTACACACTACACTCATGACCTCACGCCATCCCCGCCGCTCCTTCACCAAGCTGGCGCTCGCGGCGTTGCCCGCGGCGCGGCTGTTTTCCCTCGCGGGGCCGCTCGGCGCCGCCGGGAACCCCAACTCGAAACCCAACTCGAAGGTCAACGGGGTCCAGATCGGCCTCAACGTCCCTTACAGTTTCAAGGATCCGGCCATGAGCGGCGACGCCATCCTCGCGAATTGCGTCGCGCTGGGCGTGAGCGCGGTCGAGCTGCGGACCCAGCCGGTGGAAGCGGCGCTGGGAGCGCCCGCGCCCACGGCCGCCGACGAGCTCCGCAAGTGGCGCCTCGGTGTGTCGCTGGATCGCGCGAGACAGTTCCGCAAAAAGTACGAGGACGCCGGCGTCGCGATCGAGATCGTCAAAGTCGACGGCATCTTTCGCATGACGGATGACGTCGTGGACTACGCCTTCAACCTGGCGAAGGCGCTCGGGGCGCGCGCCATCTCCACGGAGATCGCGCGGGCAGACCGGGAAGACGACGCGGCGCAAACGGCGAAGGTCACTGCGGACCACAAGCGCATCGGCGCGTTCGCCGACAAACACAAGCTCATGGTTGGCTATCACGGCCATACCCACACGGGAGCCAAGCACTTCGAGGAGGCGTTCGCCCTCGCCCGGTACAACGGCGCAAATCTCGACATCGGCCACTTCGTCGCGGGGGGCAACGGCTCGCCCGTGGCCTTCATCAAGCAACACCACGCCCGCATCACGCACATTCACGTGAAGGATCGAAAATGGGATCCGGCGACGAAAGCCGGCCCCAACATGCCGTTTGGCGAGGGCGACACCCCCATCAAGGAGGCGCTGCGCCTGATCCGCGACAACAAGTGGAACATCCAGGCGACGATCGAGTTCGAGTACAAGGTCCCCCCCGACTCCGATCGCATGAAGGAGCTGGCCCGCGCTGTGAAGTACTGTCGCGACGCGCTGGCCTGACTCCGCGATCGCGTCCCATCTCTCGGGCACTCGCGCGCCGCGATCGCGGCGGGCCCGCGACGGGCGCGGAAGCTTTCGGCCTTGGCCCACTTGCTTCGGGCCACGCGCGTCTTCCAGTCGTCGCTGCCGATCTCGGCCTCGACCACCTTGACGCCGTTGAGCCAGTGCTCGACGTGATTGCCGTTCACCAGCATGGGAGGGGCGACAGATGATCGGCGCCGCGCGCAAGTACGGCGTGTTGATGCAGGTCGGATGAGACAGTGACAGCCATGGCGTGAGCATCGCCACCGAGCTGTCGGCCGGGCGGACGCTTCGCCCCGGGTTGGTGCTCGGGCTTGGCACGTTCCCGATGGTGGTTTTGAAGCCGACCTACGATGGCGTCGGCGCCGGCGGACAGCACGTGTCGGGCACTGGCCCGTTCGTCGACTACTACGTCAACCCCGCGGGCAGCGTCCACCTGCAGGGCGGCGTCCTGTTTGCCGCCGGCTACCTGGACGGCAGCGATCAGCGCCCGGGGAAGGTGGGCGTTGGCTACGGCGCCGTGGCTGGAGCCGGCTGCGATTTGTTTGTCGCAGACGGTAAGCGTTCACGGGGTGGGGATTGGTGAGCCTGTGGATGAGGAACTATTTTCTGGATCAAATCGATCACTTACAACATAGGGGATCGACAGGGGATTTCGAGTGTGATGTACCATTGGTGTGCTGGACGATCGCGACC
>JANPCZ010000132.1:0-23645 GCA_031431215.1 Myxococcales bacterium | reverse complement strand
GCCACCGCTGCCGCCGGTGTCCATCATCGGGTCGCCTTTTGGTCCTGGCTCGGGGCAAGCTGCCAGGGTCGCGGCCAACATAGGCATGACAAATAGCCCCAGGATGTAGCGCTTCATTTCGAGACTCCTTCCGTGAAACCGAAGGGTCCCCACGCGGGGGTGACCTACAGAAGCCTTCAGCCTACCCGATGCCCGGACGAGGCCGAAAAATAAAAGAACCTGGCCCAGCCCGCTCCAGTTGCTCAAAAAGCCAAGAACAACAACGCCGACGTCGCCGCCATCACCCCGGCGCCCACGAACCCGTAGGTCGCGAAGCGCTTGGCGGCGCCGGCCTCTGTGTTCGTGCGCTGGCAGCTCGCGCTGGGCATGCCGGCCTGGTAGGCGCGACCGGCGGCGTCCAGGCTGCAGTCCATTCGGTTGAAGTCGGCGATCTTGTTCTCATGCGAGAGCACCTCGTAGACGCCGCCACCGATCAGGGCGACCGCAGCCACCAGGGTCAGCCAGCGCGCCACTCTGATCCCGGTGCCCGGGCCCGCGTCCGCCGATGCAGGCGCGCCCTGCCCCGCGGCAAGCGCGACCTGTGTCGCCGGTTCCCTCACCACCACGACGGTGGGCGCTGCCGGCAGAGCCGCGGCCGGCGCGAGCGTTGTGCGCTCCTTCTCCAGCCGCAGATCCACGCGCGTCTCCTGGCCTGCGGTCGCGATGACGGTGACACTCGCCGGGGCATAGCCCTGCGCGCGTAGCTCGATGCGCACAGGGCCAGGCAGCGCGCGCGCCGGCTCGGACAGCGGCAGGCGCCCGACGTTCTGGCCGTTGACCACCACCTCGGCGCCGCCGGGATCGCCGCCCACGCGCACGCGGCCGATCTTCGATCGCACCGTCGCCAGCGACTCCTCGATCACCTTGCGGTTCTTGCGGATCCACGGGTCGCGCACTCCGCGCAACGCCTCGTTGATGTGCAACTCGGCGTCCAGCCAGCGTTCCAGTTGTTGCTCGCACAGCCCAGTCTGCGCGGCCCCCCGCGGCGTCGGTGCCAGGGCTTGCGCCTTTTCGAACTCACGCAGCGCCGCCTCGTCCTCGCCCCTGCGCCGCAGCTCGATGCCGCGCTTGATGCCGGCCTCGGCCTCGATCGCGGGTTGCGCCTGCGCAATGCCAGCGGTCGCGAGCAGCAGCGCGGCGGCCTGACAAGCAACGACACAACAACGCATCACCAGCTGATCTCCGAAAGGTCGCGAAGCTATCAGGCCGGCAGGCGCGATCAAAGACATCCGGCCCGGCCGCCGCCCTCGATCACCCGCCGGTGTGCTGCTCGGGCGCCCGATCGCTCGCCAGCAAACCCGCGAGTGCATCCAGCAGTCCGCGTTTGTTGGGCCCCTTGGCCAGCACCACGTTCACGCCCGCCTCGCGTGCGCGCTCGCGCGTGGTGCGCGCCGTGCGCGACGACAGCACCACGATGGGCAACCCGCGCAACGTGGGCTCGCGGCGGATGCGGATCGCCAGCTCGAAGCCATCCACGCGCGGCATCTCCAGATCGGTGACCACGGCGTCGAAGCGGCGTTCTGACAGCAGTTCCCACGCGTCCCAGCCGTCCTCGGCCGTCACCGGGTGGTAACCGGCGCCGGCCAGCACGCGCGCGACCGTCTCGCGCGACAGGCGCGAGTCGTCGACCACCAGAATGCGGGGCAGGCCGCGGCGCCCGCCCCGGTCGCTGGGCCGGGCCGGCGCGTGCGCGGCATCAGCCAGCGCGCCGAGATCCAGCACCAGCTGCGCCTTGCCCGCGCCCGAGACCGTGACTCCGGCATAAAGCGGCAACGCCGACAGCAACGGACCCAGCGGCCGCACCACGATGGTGCGCGGTCCGATGATCTTGTCGCAGGTCATGATGAAGGCGCGCTCGGCGAAGCGCACGTGCAGCGCCGCAGCTCGGCGGCCGGGTGGCATCTCCACGCCCAGCAGTGATTGCAGCCGCAAGATGGGCACGCCCTCGCGCACGCCGGCCAGTTTCACGCCCTCGACCACGCCATCCCGGACCATCAGGTTGTCGGGGCCAAGCGGCAGAGCCTCGACCACGTTGGCCGCCGGCACCGCGTAGACCTGCCCGCCCACCTTGAACAACAGCGCCTGCGTGATCGACGCGACCAGCGGCACCTTCAGCAGGAAGCGCGTGAAGGCGCCCCGTCGGTATTCGACCGTGACGTCGCCGCCGAGGCGCAGCAGCGACTTCTTGACGATGTTGAGTCCCATCCCGCGTCCGGCCAGCGCATCTGACGTTGATCGGCTGGAGAAGCCCGGCTCGAAGATGGTGTCGAGCAAAGTCTTCTCGTTGATCTCGGCGCGCGCATCCAGGCGACCGGTGCGGATCATGGCCGCCTTGATCTGTTCCAGATCGATGCCGCGACCGTCGTCCTCGAAATTGAGCAGCACGGCCTCACCGTCCTGCCGCGCCGAGATCTCGATGCGGCCCTTGGGCGGCTTGCCGCGCGCCACCCGCTCGACCGCCGGCTCGATGCCGTGGGCGATCGAGTTGCGCAGCAGGTGCAGCAGCGGATCGGCGATCTGATCGATCACGCTCTTGTCGATCTCGATGTCGCCGCCGCGGGTGATGATCTCGGCGCGCCGGTTGCCCGAACGTTCCAGCTCGCGCAGCCCCGAGGCCAGGCGGTGGTACAGGAACTCGACAGGAATGCGACGCGCACGCTGCAACTGGTGATCCGCGGTGTCGGTGATCCGGCGCAGCGATTCGGCCTCGTCGGTCAGCGAGCGCGTGGCCCGATCGAGGTTACCGACGGCATCGGTCAGCTCGATGTCCAGCTCGGCCATCTGGTCGAGCAGTGCCTCGCTGCCGCCATCATCGGCCGCACCTTGAGCGGGTGCCGGCGGGGTCGCTCCCGGTAGCGTGCGGGCACCGAAGGCGCGCAGGATGCCCCGCAGCGATCCGCGCGTGGTCACCAGATCGCGCAGGACGCCCTCAAGCTCGCGCAAGCGCCGTTCGATGCGGGTGCGCTGGATGACCAGATCGCCCACGCCGTCGAGCAGCGCGTCCAGCCGCTCGGCCTCGACTCGCACTGTACGCTCGGTGCCGCCGCGCCGCTCGCCGACCATGCGACGTTCCAGGCGCCGCCGCTCGCCCGACAGTTCGCTCGAGATCTCGGTCGGCACCGCCTCGGGAACCACCGGAGTTTCTATCGGGGTGCGGTGGCGTGACGGCGCCGTACGGGCGCCCTCGAGCAACGCGCGCAGGCCGGCGACGCCCTCGTCGACGCGCTCCAGGATCCCCGGGGTTGGCGCCAGGGTGCCGGCGCGCATGTCGGCGCACAGATCCTCGATCTCGTGCGCCAGGTTGGCGATGGCCTGGAAGCCGACCGAACCCGCGGTGCCCTTGAGCGTGTGCAGCGGCCGGAACAGCCCGTCCACCAGTTCGGGGCTGACCATCGACGCACCCTCGGCCGCGCGGCCGAGCGCCTGCCCGGCGGCCACGATTTTCCGCAGATGCTCCATGGCTTCTTCGAGAAACAGGCCGCGCAGCATCTCGGCTTCCTCGGCGCGCCATTCGGACAGCGGCTCGGGTCCGGGACCTATCCCGGGCAAGGTGATCTCGCCGGAGCCGGGTCCCGACGGAGGGCCGCGGCCATCGCCCGACCCGGCACTCATGGCTTCTTGTCGGCGCCGTCGTGATCGTCGCCGCCCACGGCACCCAGGATCTGGCGGAGGGCGTCGCCCAGAGGCGACCGCGCGACCTCGGGGTCTTGCAGCAGCGGCGCCAGGCCATCGAGGGCACGCGCGATTACGGGCGCCAGCTTCTGCACCGCGACCAGCAACTCGGCCTCACCGTGACCGGGCACGCGGATGCGTGCGAATGCCTGGGTCAGCACATCGGCCGATTCGACCAGCGTGGCCGTCGTGCGCGCGGCCTCGGCGGCGGTCGCGGCGACACTGTCGGCGACCGTACGCACCTCGTCGACCGCGCGGGCAGCGTCGCTGGTCATACCTTCGATGGTCTGGATGAACGCGCCGATGTCCTTGGTGGCGGCCGCCGATCGCTCGGCCAGCTTGCGCACTTCATCGGCCAGCACGCCGAAGCCCTTGCCCTGGGTGCCCGCCCGCGATGCTTCGATGGCGGCGTTCAGCGCCAGCACATTGGTCTCGCCCGCGACGTCGTCGAGCAACTCGACTATTTGCCCGACTTCGTCGGAGCGCGCCCCGAGCGCGTGTATCTTGCGCGCAATCTCGGCGACCGCGGCCGCCTGCCGGCCGGTGCCTGCAGCGATGCGCGCGGTCGCGCGCTTGAGGTCGTCCGATGCCAGCGCCACGTCGCCGGCCACGCGGCCCATCTCCTTGATGATCCCGCCCAGAGCCTCGAAGGTGTGATTCACCGCCTCGGCCACCGGGACCATGGCACCCGTTGCGCCCGCCACTCGCACGGTGAGATCGCCGCGCTCGGCCGCCGCCAGCACCTTGACGATGTCGCCAGGCCCGGCGTTCTTGCCGCCCTCGTCGCTCATGTACGCCCCACCGCCCGCACCGCCTGGCGCACCTGATCGAGCGCCACTTGGGCGTCGATCAGCAGGGCCGGTCCGTCGCTGTCGAGGACGGTAGCCGAGACGAACGCCGGCCCGGGCGGCGCCGGGCGCGCGTGTTCCTCGTCGATGGCGCCGAGACGCATGACCCGATCCACGGCCAGCGCGGCCCGCAAGGGCGCACCGTCGTCAGCGACACCGCCTTCGATCAGCAGCACGCGCAAAGCACCGTCGCGCGCGTGCGCCGATTCGCCGCGCGGTTCCGCCCCGGGTGCCAGCCACACCCCCAGATCGAGCAGCGGCAGGGCTTGCCCGTGAAACGGCGCCACGCCGCGCACCACCGATGGCGCCATCGGCACCGGCGTCAGGTTGGGCACCGCCATGACCTCGCGCACCGCCGACAGCGGCAGCGCACAGCGACGGCCCCGGATCTCGAAAAAGACCACTTCCAGGCTCATGACTCGCCTCACACCGCCCTGGGGCTCACCCGCTTGCGCACCAGCTTGGTTCGCAACAGACGGTAGAGCAGTTTGCTAACGTCGAACGACCCCATCTGCGATAGTGACACGATGTCCGTCACGGTGTTCTTGCCGTTGACGTAATCGAGCATCGTCAGCTCGTCAGCGGTGAGTTTGCCCCGGCCGAACGACGCCACCTGATCCTCATTGCGGATCAGAACCAACTCGAAGCTGCCCACCGCGCGCTCAATGACCCGCCATTCGTCCACGCGGCGCAGGCCTTCCATCAGCAGCCCGTCAACCGGAATCGCCAGCGCAGCCTCCGCGGCGATCGGTGGCAATTCCAGCGTGACCCGGAACCAGAAGCGACCGTGCACCCAGCGCAGGCTTTCGTACACCAGCGCCGCGGTCTGGGTCCGCATTGCCTGCTCAAGGCCGGCGCGGGTGATGAGCCCGCGCGCGATCAGATCCTCGCCCAGAAGCCCGGCGCTGCCCGCTTGCATGCGCTCCGCGATCACCACGTGCAACGCCTCGGGTGCAAGTTCGCCGGCCTCGACCAGAAAACGGCCCAGCAAGAACTCGTCGGCGACCCCGACCGCGGTGGCAAAGTCGACGCGTCCGTCGCGAAAGAAGGTCTCGAGCCGCGTGTCCTCGTGCGAGATGGTCAGCACCCCGGTCTGGCCCTGGTCCTGCAACATGAGCAGGATGTCCGCAATTGCGATCTGGGCCAGATCACCCGACAGGGCGGCGTGCACGATGATCTCTCCGGTGCCAACCTCGCCGGCTGCGGGCTCGTGGCCAAGCGCCAGCGGACCGCCGTCGTCGGTGGCGGCGGCGTCATCGGTGCTGCGGCGAAGGGTGTGGCTGATGACCGCCAGCAATGCTTCGGGTGCAAACGGCTTGGTGATGGTGTCGGCGACGTTGTGCGCGAGCGTCGCGCGCTCCGCCATTTCATCTTCTTTCGCGCTCATGACCACGATGGGCACGAACGCGGTGGCGGGATCCGCGGCCAGTGCGGCACACACGTCGAAGCCGTTGCGGTCGGGCATCAGGTAATCCACCAGCACGATGTCGGGCGTGGCCTCTCGCGCCGACTCCAGCCCCGCCTCGCCCGACGCCGCTGTCACCACCCTGTACCCGGCCTTGGTCAGCACCAGCTCCGCCAGCTTCAACATGGTGGGGCTGTCGTCGATCACCAGCACTTGAGCCACGGGTGCGGCGAATCGTAACATGGACGCGCGCGGCGATAGTGGCGATAGTGGCCAGCATGCGATCAACGGAGGATTCGGCCGCGCAGCTCGACAAGCGCAAGCGCCTCGCCGACCTGTCGACGTACATCAACACCTGCAAGACCATCGACGAACTGCTGCCCGGCGCGCAGATGCGGATCACCGAATTCTTTGCCGCCGAGCGCTCGACTTTGTACGCGGTTGACGCGCCCTCGAACCAGCTGTACTCGCTGGCCAAGACTGGTGTCGAGATCAAAGAGATTCGTGTGGCTCGCAGCGCCACCAGCATCGCCGGCTTTGTGGCGGTGGCGAGGGCGCCGGTCAATATGCGCGATGTCTACGACGCCGACGAGCTGTCGCGGGTGCATCCCAAGCTGCGCTTCGACGACAGATGGGACCGTGCTTCAGGTTTTCGCACCCGTTCGATGATGGCGGTCCCCGTGGTCAGCCACGCCGAGCGTGCTGTCATCGGCGTTCTGCAGGTCATGAACCGCAAGGACGAATTGCCGTTCATGCCGCGCGACGTGGCCAACGCCGAGGAGATCGCGCGTCTGCTGGCGGTCGCGCTCGGCGCGCTCAACAAGGCGCCACGCCAGATGCGCCAGCCCACGATCTGGGATCCGCTGGTCGACGCAGGCGTCATCGTGGCTGAAGCCCTGGCCCGGGCGTTGGCCGCAGCCGAGGCCGCCGCCACCGATCCGGCGCGCTTTCTTGTCGAGAAGCTGGGCATCGACCGGGCGGTCATCGAGCGGGCCCTGGCCTCGCACCACAATTGCGATTTCCACCGCTTCACCGGCGCCGAGACCGTGCCCGAGGATCTGCGCGGCCGACTGCGGGTCGATTTCCTCAAGAAGATGTGCGCGGTACCCATCGAGCGGCGCGGGCGAGACCTGTTGGTGGTCACCGACGATCCGTCGGACCTGGCGCGCGCCGATGCCCTGCGCGGGGTGGATCCGGATCGCGAGCTGGCCCTGCGCGTTGGATTTCGCGACGAGATCCTGGCCTGCATCGAGCACGCCTACGGCCTGCGCGGCGACGTCGGCTTGATCCTGAAAGAGCTGTCCACCGACGAGTCCACCGGCGCGGTCGAGGACCCCGGCGGCGACGACGAAACCCGGGTGGCCGATTCGGACAGTGCGGTCATCAAGCTGGCAAACCAGATCATCATCGACGCCTTTCGTCGCGGCGCTTCGGACATTCACGTCGAACCCAACGGCAAGGACGGCAACACCGTGATCCGCTTTCGCGTCGACGGAGATTGCGTGGCCTATCAGGAAATTCCTTCCGCGTTCCGTAGCCCCCTCACGGCTCGCTTCAAGATCATGGCCAAGCTCGACATCTCGGAGCGCCGCAAACCCCAGGACGGCAAGATTCGCTTCCGCATGCAGGACCGCCAGATCGAGCTGCGCGTGGCCACGCTGCCGACGGTGAACGGCAACGAGGACGTGGTCATGCGTATCCTCGCGGCCAGCAAACCCATTCCCCTGGACGACATGGGCATGAGCGAGCGCAACCTGCGCGAGCTCAAGAAGCTGTGTGCCAAACCCTACGGCCTGGTGCTGTGTGTGGGGCCGACCGGGTCGGGCAAGACCACGACGCTGCACTCGGCGCTGGGCCACATCAACACGCCCGATATGAAGATCTGGACCGCCGAGGATCCGGTCGAGATCACCCAGCGCGGCCTGCGCCAGGTCCAGGTCCAGCCCAAGATCGGCTTCGATTTCGCCGCCGCCATGCGCGCCTTCCTGCGCGCCGATCCCGACGTCATCATGGTCGGCGAGATGCGCGACAAGGAAACCGCCAGCATCGCCGTCGAGGCGTCGCTGACCGGCCACCTGGTGATGTCGACGCTGCACACCAACAGCGCGCCCGAGACCGTCACCCGGCTCATAGACATGGGCCTGGATCCGTTCAGTTTCGCGGATGCGCTGCTCGGCGTGCTGGCGCAACGACTGGCGCGGGGGCTGTGCGGCAAGTGCAAGGTCGCGTACGCGGCCACCGCCGACGAGCGCGCTGCCATGGCCGAGGCGCTCGGCGAGGAGGCGGTTGCGGTGCTCGGGCTCGGCGGCAGTGACATCAAGCTCTTTCGCGGCCCTGGCTGCGAGGCGTGTGGGAAAACTGGCTACAAGGGCCGCATCGCGCTGCACGAGTTGCTGGTCAACGGCGATACCCTGCGCCACGCAATCTCCGGCCGAGCGTCCGTCGCGGAGTTGCGCCGCCTGGCCATTGAGGGCGGCATGACGACGCTGTTCGAGGACGGGGTGGAAAAAGCGCTGGCCGGCCTGACCGATCTCAAGCAGGTGCTGGCAGTCTGCAGCCGATAAGGCGATAAACTTGATCCCTGTTACAATAAAAACCTCGCTCTTTCGACGGTTTGCGTGAGGGACGGGGGATTACAGGGCTCCTTTTTTGATGGAAGGCTTTCCCCGACGCTTCGGTCCGTATGTGTTGCTCCGGCCTCTCGCACAGGGAGGCATGGGGGCGCTCTACCTTGCGGTCCATGGCGAGCGCGGCATGGAGAAGCTGTGCGTGGTCAAGACCGCGCTGCACCACCTGGCCGGACGCGGCTATGTCCAGCGCTTTCGGGACGAGGCCAAGGTGGTTGTGCGACTGTCGCACGGCAACCTGGTCGCGGTGTTCGACGCGGGCCAGGTCGAAGGCGAGATCTTTCTCGCCATGGATTTCGTCGAGGGTAAAGACCTGCGCGCGGTGTGGAACCGCTGCGCGCAGAAGGGCATCGCGTTTCCTATCGACGTTGCCGTCCACCTGACCAAGGAACTGGTGCGCGGCCTCGGTTATGCGCACTCGTTCGAAGGCCTGTCGCTGGTCCACCGCGACATCTCGCCGCCCAACGTCCTGCTGTCGTACACGGGCGAGGTCAAGCTGACCGACTTCGGCCTGGCGTCCTCGACCCTCAAGCTTGAGAAGACGGCGCCCGGGATCATCTACGGCAAGGTCAGCTACATGGCGCCCGAGCAGGCGCGCGGCGAGCAACTGGACGGACGCGCCGATCTGTACGCGGCCGGGATCATCCTGTGGGAGTTACTCACCGGGCGGCAACTGTTCCCGGCTTCGCGCGGACCGATGGCGCCAACCTCGGGCGCCGACGACGAGCTGCTGGACAAGGTGCGCCACCCGGTGGTCATGGCGCCATCGCAGCGGGCGCGGCGCGTGCCGCCCGAGCTCGATCGCATTGTCTTGCGCGCGCTGGCGAGCGATCAGGCCGCGCGCTACCAGACCGGTGAGGAGATGCGCACCGAGCTGGCGGCTTTCCAGGCCAAGACCGCGCCAGCCACCGACAACGAGCAGGTCGCCAGGTTTCTGCGTGATTTGTTCGGCGAGGTCATCGACCGCGAGCGGGCCGATCGCGCCGAGTTGGTCGCAAGCGTGTCTGAGATGCTGGCGCAGATGACGCCGCGGCCGCAGCTGACCGACGACAGCGATCGGACAACGCAGAAGGATGGCCGTCCGCTTGGCGGCAGCTCAACTTCGCCGTCGCTGTCGGGTGTTTCACCGGGAGAGTCGCGCGACAAGACGCAGGCGCTGGCACCGCCCCAGGAAAACTCGCAGATCGTCGGCTCCGTGCTGCAGGGTCGCTATTCGATCAAGCGGCTGATTGGCGAGGGCGGCATGGGGCGGGTCTACGAGGCCGAGCACGTCGAGATTGGTAAACGCGTCGCGGTCAAGGTGCTGCACCCGGCGTATTCGCGGACGCCCGAAGTGGTGGAGCGCTTCCGGCGTGAGGCGCGGGCGGCGTCGAAGATAGGCCACCCCAACATCGTCAACGTGACCGATTCGGGCACCACCGAGGACGGGTCGTTCTTCTTCGTGATGGAGCACATCGAGGGCTTCGAGCTAGGTTACGTCATCCACAAGGAGGGCCCGCTGCCCGTGGATCGAGCCCTGCGCATCACCGAACAGATGTGCCAGGCGCTGCAGGCGGCGCACGACGCCGGCATCATCCACCGCGACCTCAAGCCCGAGAACGTGCTGCTGGTCTCGAAGGAAGGGCCCGATTTCGTCAAGGTCCTGGACTTCGGCATCGCCAAGAGCGCCGACATGGAGGACAACATCAAGTCCGGGCCCGGTCGCAAGCTGACCCGGCCCGGGGTAGCGATGGGGACGCCCGAATACATGGCGCCCGAGCAGGCCGCCGGCAAGCCTGCGGATCCGCGCTCCGACATCTACGCGGTGGCCTCGATCCTGTACGAGATGCTGTCCGCGACCGCGCCCTACGACGGCGACAACGTCATGGAAGTGCTGCACAAGAAGGCCAACCAGGCGCCCAAGCCGTTGCGGGAGATCCGTCCCGAGATCCCGCCGGCGGTCGCCGATCTGGTCAACCGAGGGATGGCGCGCAACCCAGCCGCGCGGCCGCAGACCATGGGTGACCTGGCCAAGGAGATCCAGAGCCTGTTGCTCAATCTGGGCAGCGTCGAGGTACCCCTGGTGGCGCTCGGGCCGGTGCGGAGCGAGTCGCCTGCGGTGGGCGCGATCGAGTCTGCCTCGGTGCCGCTGTCAACGATGTCCGGGCTACCGTTTTCGCGGCGGAACATCGCGCTCGGTGCCGCCGCGCTAGCCCTGGTCGGCCTCTTCGTGATCGTGCGCGCGGCGACCTCGGCGCGGGCGCGGCTGGCGCAGGCTCCCGCGACGGCGGCCACCGCACCGCCGCCGGCACCGGAACCTGTCGTGCCCGTGCCTGCCGCAGCGGTCACGCCTGCGCCCGAGCCACCGCCAGCCGAGGAGTTGCGGCCGGTCGAGGAACCCACGCCGGTGCGGCGCGCGCCAACGCCGCCAGGCAAGGGCAAGCTTTCGGTGGTGGATAGCCGCAAGCTGCTCGACGATGGCTTGCGGCTGATGCAGGCACAGCGTTTCGATGACGCGCGCGCGAACTTCACCAAGTTGCTCGACTCGAAGCAGAAGGGCGCCGCCCTGGTCGGGCTCGGCAAGATCGCGTTCCAGGAGAAGAACTTCGCCGAGGCCATCCGGCGCGCGCAGGAAGGGGTCAAGGCGCACGCCGGCGCCGAGGCACACAACCTGCTGGGCAACGCCTACTTCCGGCTGGAAAAGTACCCCGATGCGGTCAAGGCGTATGGCGAAGCGCTGAAGCTCGATCCCTACAACGCCAACGCAAAGAGCAGCCTCGAAACCGCCAAGAAGCGCGCGAATTGATTCCGGCGGTCGCACGCCGACCCGTTGTAGATTACCGGCGGGTGGGACGCCGATGACCGGACGGTATCCGCGACGGTTCGGGAAGTACGTGCTTCTCAAGCCGCTGGCGAAGGGCGGCATGGGTGAGATCTATCTGGCGGCGGGTGGCGACATCGGCGGCTTCGAGAAGCTGTGCGTGATCAAGAAGGTTCTGACCGAGAAGGCGGATCGCACCAAGGCGAACCGGTTTCTCGACGAGGCCAAGGTGGTGCTGCGGCTGTCGCACGCCGCGCTCACCACCACCTTCGATGCGGGCCAGGTCGACGGCGAGTTCTACATCGCGATGGAACTGGTCGAGGGCAAGGATCTGCGCGAGGTGTGGAATCGATGCGTGCGCACCCGGCAGCGCATCCCGCTCGACGTGGCGCTGCACGTGGTGCGCGAGGTGGCGCGCGCGCTGGCGTACGTGCACGCGTATGGCGATCTCAAGCTGGTCCACCGCGACGTGGCGCCGCCCAACATCTTGCTGGCCTACGTGGGCGATGTGAAGCTGACCGACTTCGGACTTGCGCGCAGTGTGCTCAAGCAGGAACACACGGCGCCCGGCGTGGTGTTCGGACGGGCGGCGTACCTGGCGCCCGAGCAGGCGCGCGGCGAGGTCGCGGACTCGCGCACCGACATTTACACGCTGGGCATCGTGCTGTGGGAACTCTTGACCGGGCAGCAGTATCTGCAGCTTTCCGGGCTGGATCCCGTGGCGGCGCTGGCCATCGTGCGGCACCCGAAAATAGCGCCGCCATCGTCGCGAGCGCCGTGGATACCGCCAGCGCTGGATCAGGTGGTCGCCAAGGCGCTGGCGCCCGAGCGCGACAAGCGTTTCCAGACCGCGGACGAGCTGCGCCGGGCGCTGGCCGACGTCATCGTCGACATCGCACCACGGGCGGACGCCGCACGCGTGGCGGATTTCCTCAAGACCATTTACAAAGAGACCATCGAGGAGGAGCGGGTCGAGCGCGAGCGCTTTCTCACCGAGGAGATTGCCAAGTTTCGCACCGGGACGGACAGGCCGGACGGCAAGGCCAAACCCGAACCCGGTGTTTCGTCCGCCGCACAGCACGAAACTGGGCGGGACGGCGGTGTCACGAGCCCTGGGGCTGCGGGCTCTGCGCGTGCGCTGACGCCGGCGCGGACGCCAGTTATCACCAGCTCGTCGCGCCTTGCGGCGGGGCGTGGGCCCTCGCGCGCCAGCGAGCCCAAATCGGAGCCCGGCGATGAGAAGGCAGGGGAAAGCGGGCCGCGATTGCCGGGTCTGGCGCCGGCACCTGCCAGTACCGCTCGCCCGGCCCCTGGGCCGGCGGTGGCCCGGGCTGTAGGAGTTGATGCCGTCTCGGTCGGACCGTCGCGGTTTGTGCCGCGGCCGATTCCTCCAGCGGCGCGCCCGCCGGGCACCGAGGCACCCGGTGCCAGACCGGCGACCACGCGGGCGGCGCCCGTGAGCGTTGCGCCGCAGCCTACCCCGGTGGCGTCCGGCGGACCGACGTCGTCGCGGTCCGCGACCGGCTCAAGCCCGGTCGTGGCAGGACCACGGGTCGAGACGGCGCGGCCCGCACGTGCCACGCCTGCCGGGGTGCCGCCCGCCCCGCGTCCGCCGCGCAGCACTCCGACCGAGGCAGCGGAGGCGGTGCCGGTTCCGGTTCACGATGCTGGCGCGCGCGTGATCGCCGGGCGGTTTCGCGTCGTGCGCACCCTGTTCGACGGCGCCACCGGTGCCATCCACTCGGTGCGGCCGCCCGACGGCGACGGTGAAGCCACGCTGCGCATGTTTCGACAGGTTGTGTTTTCGGAAGGTGAATCGGTCGAGCGCTGGCGGCGCGATGCGCGCGCGGCGGCGGCGGTCAAGCATCCCGGCCTTGCCGACCTGCTCGATCTGGGTGTGACGGAGGATGCTGCGCCCTTCGCGCTTTACGGCCCCATGTCCGGCACCGGGCTTGCGGCGCACCTGGCGCGCGAGCGGCGGCTCGACGCCGAGCTGGCGGTGCGCATCGCCATCGGCCTCGCGCAAGCGCTGGCGGCGGCGCACGCGGCCGGGCTCGTACACGGCGGGTTGCGGCCCGAAAGCGTGTTCTTCTCGGCGCCCGCCGGTGCGCCGGCCGACGTGAAGATTCTCGACTTCGGGTGGGCGGCGGGGCTGGCGCGCGAGATGACCCGGCGCCGGCGGACACCGGCGCTCGGGTTCGCCACCCTGGCTGGCTCGATGTCGCCCGAACAGTTCCGCGGCGACGCTCCGGACGCGCGCAGCGACATCTACAGCGTGGCGGCCATTCTGTACGAGATGCTGACTGGGGCACCGCCGCATGCCGGTACCGCGGATCTCGCCGCCCGTCGCCACCAGGAGCCGCCGCAGTCACCGCGCCTGTTCAGGCCCGAGCTTTCCGAGGATCTGACGCGGGTCCTGCTGGGCGCGCTCGAGCGCGACCCTGGGCGACGGCCGGCCAGCATGGCTGAATTCGGCGCGGCACTGTCGACGCTGGTTGGGCAAGTGGGCGGCATACGGCTCGACAGCACGGGCGGGGGCATCGACAAAGACGATAGGAACCGCCGACGCGCGACACGTGAGGCCGCCCTGCTTGCCATCGCAGATCTGAACGATGATCCCGGCCCGACCCCGTTGCCGGTGCTTCTGCCCGGGGCGGCACCGGGGCGAGCCGGCCGGACGCCGCAAGCTTGGCTGCCAGCACAGCCGCGGCCTGCACCTGGGCTTTTGCCACCCGGCTCGGCGTTTCCGACGCCGCTGCCGCATCTGTCGCTGGCCTCGGCCTCAGGCTCGCGCACGCCCGGGCCTGCGATCGGCGGGGCCGTGCTGTCGCCCTATGGAGGAGGCGGTGCTTCGAGCGAGAGCCAGGGCTGGAAAACCGCGGTCAAGGCCGTGGTGTTGGCCGTCATCCTGGGTGGGGCAGCCCTGGCGCTGTCCGATCCTTGGTCGTGCGCCGGTGGACCTGACAAGCGACCAGCGCCCGCCCTGCGCAAGTGACGGGTCCATGGGACGGCCCATGTCCGAGGGGTGTCACGATCGCCCGAGCCGCGCGGCCATCAACAGAAGGGCCTGCATCGCGAGCGTTCGATCGCCCTCGATGGTGATGCGTTTGCCGAGCAGTGCTTCGAGCGGCGCCATCTGACCGCGGGCGATGCCCTCGTAGGCGGCGCCGGTGATCTTCACAGTGCTGCGCGGCCGGCCGGCGTCGAGGCCAGCCCTGCCGATGGCGAGATCGAGCGCCCAGCGGCGGCGGCGTTTGCCCTCGACCTCGATCAGGATGCGGCCGGCGATCTGCCGCAGCAGATCCAGATCGCGCGGATCGAGGAACAGCAGATCGAGCGCGGAAAAACCTTCCGGCAGTAACTCAGGCAGATCGGGATCGCGGCGAAACACCGCGAGAAAATCCTCGGCCGACTGGCGGATCCAGGCGTCGGGTAGGTCGGCCCCGCGCGTGGCGGTGGTGCCGGGACGTACCACCAGGTCCGAACCTGCGGCACGCACCTGCCAGCTTCCTCCCTTCGGCCCCGACAGGGTGACGCGAACCAGGGCCGCGTCACCGGGGCCGCTGTCACCAGCGGCTGCAAAAGCCTGCGGCAGCCACGACGAGAAGAATTCCTCCGCCGTGATCTGCGGCGGCGGTCTCACCGCCGGCGACCTCGCTTGCCGCCGCCTGAGGGCTTGCCGCCGGGGCGACCGCCGGCAGCGCGGCCAGGCTTGCTGGCACCGCCGCGAGCCGTGTCCCGCGCGGGCGTGGGTGCGCGTCGATCAGCAGCTTTGTCTTGACGGCCGCGCGGCTCGCCCGGGCTGCCGCCCGCGGTGTGAGCGGCGGGCCGCGCGGCGCTGGCGGATCCGCCTCGCCTGGCGTCGGCCGGCCGCCCTTCGTGCTTGGCCGCCCGCGCGCGACCGCCGCTGCGCTCGCGCGCACGATCGCGCCAGCCACCGGCGGGTACGCCTGGCGCTCGGGCTGGCGCCCCGACCAGGCGCAGTTCGATGCGCCGTCGCGGCACGCTGACCGATAGGATCTCGACCTCGATCCGATCACCCAGCGCGAACATTCGCCCCGAGCGCCGGCCGCGCAACCGCATGGCCACGTCGTCGAGCTCGAAGCTGTCAAGTCCGAGCTCCTCGGTACGCACCAGACCCTCGACGAAGGGCTCGTCGATGCTGACGAACAGTCCGAAGCCCGTGACCGCCGTGATGGTGCCCGGGAACTTGTCCCCGACACGGTCACGCATGAAGAACGCCCGGTACAGATCCATCACCTCGCGCTCGACCTCCATGGCCTTGCGTTCCGAGAACGACGAATCGTGCGCGGCCTTCACCAGTTCCGGCCCTGCGGGTGGCAGCGGCGTGGCCGTCATCGGGAGAAATCCGCCCGCCGGCTTCTTCAGGGTGGCCAGCCGGCGCTTGAGCAAGCGGTGAACCACCACGTCGGGGTAGCGACGGATGGGCGAAGTGAAGTGCAGGTACGCCGTCGATGCCAGGCCGAAGTGTCCGACGTTGACCAGATCGTAGCTGGCCTGCTTGAGCGAGCGCAGCAACTGAAAAGACAGCGGCTTTTCCGCCGGCTGTCCCTTCAAGCGCGCCAGCACAGCGGCCAGGCCACGAGGGCTGCGCGCCTCTTCCACGTCGACCTGAAAGCCGTACGACTCGGCCATGCCGGCGAACACATCGAGCTTCGTCGCGTCGGGGACGTCGTGGATGCGCCACAGGGTGTCCTCGTTGCGCTGTTTGAAGCTCTCGCCGACCGCCTCGTTGGCCGCCAGCATGAATTCCTCGATCATCGCGTAGGCTTGCTTCTCGCCCGGGTCGCGCCGCGAGCGACGGACGTCGCGCACCAGGGCCGGATCATCGCGATCGAGTTCCACCACCGGTTCGGGCAGATCCAGATCCAGGGCGCCGCGCAACTTGCGCCGCGCGCGCAACGTGCCCGCCAGGGCATCCATGATCCGCAGCGACGGCACGAACGGCTCGTACTTCTCGCGCTTGCCGCGCGTGTCGCCGGCCAGCGCCGCGGCCACGCCCGGATAATCGAGCCGAGCGTGCGAATGGATCACCGCGGCCATGAAATCGACCGCAGTGGTATCGGCGTTCCGATCCAGATCGATGCGCACGACCATCGCCAGGCGATCCTCGCCCGGCACCAGCGAGCACAGGTGGCCGGATAGCTCTTCGGGCAGCATCGGGATGGCGCGGTTGGGCAGATACACGCTGCAACCGCGTCGCTGCGCCTCGACATCGAGCGGTGTCCCCTCACGCACGTAGTGCGAGACATCCGCCACTGCGACCCACAACCGATGGCCACCCCCGGGCATCACCTCGACCGCGACCGCATCGTCGAAGTCGCGCGCGGTCTCGGGATCGATGGTCGCGAAGGGCACGTGGCGCAGGTCCTCCCGGTCGACCCGGTCGGCGACGCTTATCTGTCGCGGCACCGCGGCCGCCGCGCGCGCGACGTCGGCCGGAAAGGCCTCCTCGATGTCTGCGCACGCGAGGATCTTTTCAATCTCGGTGCGTGGATCATCGGGATGGCCCAGAACCTTGAGGACGACGGCCTCCATCACGTCGCCGGGCCGCTCGGGGTAGCGCTCGATCTGCGCCACCACACTCTGCCCGGGCTGCGCGCCGCCTGGACCCTTGGGCAGCGACACCGTGCCACCGACACGCGCATCGTCCGGCAACAGGACGATGACGGAGCCGGCGGTTGCTATCTGGCCGGTGATCTTGCCACGGCCACGCTCGATCACGCGGGTCACGCGGCCTTCAATGCCGCGCGGGCCGGGCCACCACTCGACCTCGACGCGGTCGGCGTCCATGGAGCTGCCCCGGGCGCGGGCGCTGACGTGGATGTCTTCGGACTGGTCATCAGGCACCACGAAGCCGTAGCCGTCGGGGTGGACCTTGATGCGGCCGGTGTGCAGGCGCGGTGCGCGCGCGTTGTGTTCTTGTCTCTCGGTACTCAATGGGATTCCTTACTTGGTGGGGGCGCCAACCGCATACAATTTGCGATCGTCCGCGCCCACGTAAATGGTGCCGTCCGGCGCGAGGGCGGGCGAGCTGTCCACGTCCCCCTGAAGCTCGACGGTCCAGCGTAAGCGGCCATCGGGATCCAAGGCGTAGAGCCGATCATCCTGCGATCCGAAGAGGATCGCCCCTGTCGCGTCTATCAGCGCCGACGACAGAATGCGGTCTCCGGTGCGAAAAGTCCAGGCCAGCGTGCCATCGGGCTTGATGGCGTAGAACAGACCGTCGAACGATCCGATGTAAATCACGCCCCCGTCACCGATGGCGGGCGAGGCACGGAAGTCGTCGCCCGCCGACAACGACCAGCGCATCACACCGTCGGGGCCAAGCGCGTAGAGCTTGCCGTCGTCCGAGCCGACGTAGATGGTCCCATCGGGCGCAATGGCGGGGCTCGACTCGATGTCGTCGCCAGCGCGGAAGTCCCAGCGCTTGCTGCCATCGGGCGCGACGGCGTAGACAAGGTTGTCCTGGCAACCTGCGACCACGGTTCCGTCGGGCAACAGTGCCGGCGCTGACGACACGTGCCCGCCGGTGGGGAAGCGCCAGCGCAAGGTGCCGTTGGGATTGATGGCGTAGATGCCGTCGCCTCCGGTGTAAAGCGTACCGTCGGGTCCCAGGGTCGGGCCGGCGTCGACGTCGCAGCGGCTGGCCTCGGGCCCAACGCCGACGCTCTGCGGGCAAGCGCCCACGCGCAAGCGCCATAGCGTGCGGCCCTCGCGGCCATCGAGCGCGTAGAGATGGTCGTCGTCCGAGCCGATGTACACGATCCCGCCCACCACCGCGGCCGAGCTGAAGATGATGTCACCGGTCAGCGCCACCCAGCGCTGCGTGCCCTCGCGATCGACGGCGTGCACGCGACCGTCGTGGCTACCGACCACAATCCAGCCGTTGTCCATGATCGCAGGTGACGACGTGATTGGCGCGCGGGTTTCGTAGGCCCAAAGAACGACCGGTTTGGCGGCGGGCAGCCGGTAGGGCGAGCGGCCGCGATGGTCGGGTCCATGCCGGAACATGGCCTGGGCCGCCACGGCGGGTAAGGTGGCGGGCGGCTGCGCGACCCGGATCTCGGGAGGCGGCGCGGTCGGCGCGGCGACCTTCGGCTTTTCGGTGGCTGCGGCGGTCTTTGCCACCGGGCCCGGCCGCAGTGGCCAGACGCACCGGCTGGCCTCGCACACCCGATCGAGCTTGCAGTCGCGATCCGACAGGCAGCCGCGCGGTAGGGGCTCGGCGTGCATCATGCACGCGGCGACGGAGAGGACGCCGGCAGTCAGGAAAAGCGCGGTGGGCGTCGAAAAAAACCGGGAAACGATTTGCGTAGGTTAGGCCAGTGGCCCGCTTCCGTAAAGCTGTGTGGAACGCCCAAAGCGAAATTGCGTAGGCCCATCGCCCCTGTCACGATGGCATCGTGCGGTTGTCGGCGCTGCTGTCGTGGGTTTTGCTGCTCGCAGCCGCCGGTGATGCCGTGGCCGATGCCGGCGACGCCGTGTGCCGCCCGGTGGCCCGGCATGTGATCATCCTCAGCGAGGACGGCATGCGGCCCGATGCGCTGACCCGGGCCCGGGCGCCGGTGCACGAGGCGCTGATGCGAGGCGGGGCGTACTCGCTGCAGGCCAAAACCATCCGGCAGGCCTCGACGCTGCCATCCCACGCGGCGATGCTGTCCGGCTTCGACGTGGGCGAGCATGGTCTGTCGTGGAATTCGTGGCAGCCGGCGCGCGGCTTTATCAAGGTCCCGACCGTGTTCACGTCGGCAGGCGCCGCCATGCACGGCAGCGCGGCGTTCGTCGGCAAGCAGAAGCTTGCGCACATCGTGGCGCCGGGCTCGGTCGACGTGTTCGCGCGGCCCGGATACCTGTGCAAGAAGGTGGCGGAACGCGCCGCGGCCTACTTCCTCGACAAGCACCCGGCACTCACCTTCGTGCACTTCTCGGACCCTGACGAGGAGGGCCACGCGGTCGGCTGGATGTCCGACCAGCAGATGGGCGCGATCGCCGACGCCGACCGCTGCCTGGGCGTCCTCATCGCAGCGGTCAAGGCGTCTGGCCTGGCCGACGACACGCTGGTCATCATTTCGGCCGATCACGGCGGCCACGGCAAGAACCACTCGGGCTCGTGCCGCGAGGATCGGCTCATCCCCTGGATAGCGTGGGGCGCCGGCGTCCGTCCCGGCCACAGGATCAAAGCTCCGGTGACGACCATGGATACGGCGGCCACCGTGCTGTGGGCGCTGGGCCACGTCGCACCACCGGGCCTGGTCGGCCGCCCGGTCACCGAGGCTTTCGCGCCAAGCCGGTTCTAGGATCGCAGCGCCAGCGCCGGCTCGATGTCCAGGGTGGCCAGCCACGCGTGCACGTCGGTGGTCAGGTGCTGGGTGCGAAACTGAGTCCAGCCGTCACCGACGGAGGGAGCTTGCCGCAACACCTGGGCGAACGCGCTACACGGCCGTCGTTCATCCAGCGCCGCTAGCAGCCGCGGGCGAAGGTGCACGTCCGAGATGTCGTCGGCAAACCGCATCCGCAGCCGCTGCCGCTGCCACGCGCCGAGGGTCGGAATGCGCAGCCAGCGCGCAGGCGCACCCAGCACGTCAGCAAACAGGGTCGGATCGACTAGCTCGAACGGCACGTACTCGATGGCACCGGTCTCGCGATCGAAATAGGCGCGGGTCAGCGAATCGCCGCCTTCGTCCATCGCCTCCGCAAGCTCGTCAAGCGGCACCGCGAGGCGTCTCATCGGGCAGCAGCTAGCCGTCGACCCTGCCACGGCGATAGATGTCGTTGATGTCCAACTCGACGCGCAGGGAGTCGAGCGAGAGTTTCTCGCCCGCGCCCGCAACCAGACATGTCCACCGGCCGTCGCCCTCTCGGCGCCACAGCTCGAAACGCGGTTCGCGGTGTGACACCAACAGGCACTCGGATAGCGTGGGGATCTGCCGGTAGTGTTCGAGCTTCTCGCTGCGATCCCAATCCTCGGTCCCATCACTCAGCACTTCGACCACCAACGTCGGGTTGGTCACCGTGACTCTGCTTTCGGGATCACGTTCTATCGGGCCGCAGATCACAGTCAGGTCAGGGTATGCGGCCAGACCGGTGGCCAGCACGCGGACTCGCAGATCTGACGAGAAAACGTGGCATGGACCGCCATCGAGGAGGTTCGACAGAACTGTCGCCAAAGCCGTGCAAAGAGCCGCGTGCTCGGGGGTGCCCCCCGCCATGGCGTAGATGTCGCCATCGAGAAACTCGTGCCTGGCGCTGCTGACCGTGTCGTGATCGAGGTACTCCGCGTAGGTGTACCGATGGCGGCGCTGCGCGGGGCGGCTCATGAAGCCAGGATACGCCAGAGTCGCTGTTGGGGCTCGCCTTCAGTAGAAGTTCACCACCAGGTTCGCGGTCGAGCCTAACCAGGTTTCGCCGGAATAGCGCCCGACCACGGTGCCGATCTCGAGCGCCAGTGACGTGTTCCAGCCTTGCAACAGCTCGAATCCGACGCCGGCGTGGAACGCCCCGCCGCTGACGGCGTCTTCGTTGAAGTCAGTCTTGAAGTCGAGTTGCGCGAACCCGACACCACCGCGCAGGTAGAGACGCTGCGTGGCGAAATACTGCGCGCCAATGAAATACCCCGTCTGCGCGTCGTCCTCGTCCTTGCCCGACGCCGACGTGCCGTCGAGACCAAGCCAGATGAGCCAGTCTTGCGACACGCCAAAGCCGACCTTGAGCGTGTAGCCGTAGCCGAAGTTGGTGTCGTTGCCCTTGCTGTCGCGCACCGACAGGCTGCCCAGGCCCAGGCCGAACCCGATGGTGACCGCCCGGTGGACGCCGTAGCGAGGCGCGGGCGGGGGGTAGTAACCCTGCGGCGGGTAGCCAGGGGCGGGCGGATAGCCATAGCCCGGCGGCGGGCCGTAGCCGGGCGGCGGGCCGTATTCTGGCGGCGGGCCGTAGCCGGGGGGCGGCTCTCCAGGCGCCGGCTGCGCCGGGGCGGGCTCGGCCTGCGCCGGCTGTGCGGGCGGGGCTGGCGCGGCCTTGTCGCCCGACGGCGGCGCTGGCTTGGCGGGGGCCTTTTGCCTGGCATCGGCAGCTGGCGCCGCTTCCTGGGCCTGAGCCCCAAGCGTGGACAACAGGATGCCGAGCACCACGAAACTTGAGACCATTTTTTTCATACGCGGCTCCACAGGGCGACGCAAGCATCCCCGGTTCCGCAGGGATTTCAAGTCGCAACCTTCGCCTGAAGAAACCTTCGTATCGCGGCCACCAGCTTTTGTTCATAGAATGCGAGCCGTGGATCCGCGTTCGGCCGGCCTCGCCGCCGCGCTTCGCTCCGCGGCCCGTGTTTCACAGGAGCGTTTCTTGGTCGGCCTGGTCAACGACCGGGAACGGCAGCGCGTGGCCGCGGCGCTATCGGTGGAGGGCATGGTGGTTGAGGCGCGCTCGACCGAGATGGCGCTCGAGCGCTTGGCCGACGAGTCGTTCGATCTGGTGGTGCTTGATCGAGACGAGCGGCTCGGAACCAATCCCATCGCGGCGGCGCGCGAACTGCGGCCGTTCGCCGATCTGGTGTTGTGCCTGGCGAGTGATCCGGCGGAGGTCAGCGACGCCTTCGCGCACGAAGTCGCCGCGGTGTTGCCGCGGCCGTTTCCGGACAGCGATGCCCTGCTGCGCGCGCATCTGCGCTGGCTGGCTTCGTGTCGTCGCTCGCGCAGCCGCGGGCTCTTGCTTGGCAACGCCACGGCGCGCTTCCACGACGAGCTCGCGGCGCTTGAGCCCGCGCTGGCCGCGTCCCTGGCCGAGACCTTGGCTGACGCTGGCCACGAGCCCCTGGTCATGGTGATAGGCGACAACGATCTGGCGCGTGTGGCGGGCGGGCGCGCGGTGCAGACTGCCCCCGACGTGGTGGTGGTGGGCCTGGGCCTGTCCGATCGCCTGGAGACGCGCCTGCAGGAGGCGCGCGCGCGCGCACCCGGCGCGGCCATCGTCGTGGTCGACGCCGCCGCCAGCACCGAGCGGCTGCGCACCGTCATCTATGGCGGCGTTCGCGCCTACGTGGATCGGCTGCGTCTGGCCGATCTGGGCCGCATCGTCGCGTTCACGGCGACCCGGCGCCGCGGCGAGATCCGCGGACGCCGCCTGGTCGAAACGCTGGCTCGCTTCGGCGTGCTTGACGAGAACGACGGCACAGTACCGACGCCACCCAAGGATTTGGACGCGCGGCTCATCGCGGACGCCACCCATTCCACGGGCGGTACCTTCGTGCCGTCGGGGCACGAGGTGCTGGTGGTCGACGACGAGGTGGTCGTTCTCACGGTGCTGCGCGAGGCTCTGCGACGGGGCGGCTATCGGGTGACGACAGCGGCCTCGGCCGAAGAGGCCATCGACCTGATGAACAAGCGCCGATTCGATCTGGTGCTGACCGACAAGAACCTGCCGGGCGCCTCGGGGCTCGACGTGCTGCGGGCGGCGCGCGCGCTCACTCCGCCACCCGCGGTCGTGCTGATCACCGGCTATTCATCGTACGACTCGGCGGTCGAGGCGCTCGACATCGGCGCGCAGGACTACATCGAGAAGCCCATCCGCGACGTCGAGAATCTGCGTTTTCGCATCAGGCGGGCGCTGTCGCGGCGGGACGAGCAACTTGCGCGCGATCTGGAAGCGATCGAACGGACACCGCCGCCGGGAACCTTGGCGCGCGTCCTGGTGGTCGAGCTGGATGCCTCGCGCCGCGCGCTCATCGCCGGATTCCTGGGCAAGACCTACCTGGTGGCGGTGGCTGCCGATGGTGATGAGGCGTTGAATCTGTTGCAGGCCGGGCGCTACGACGTGGTGCTGGCCGACCGCAACCTGCCCGGCATGTCGGGTCTGCGGGTCATCGAGCAGGCGCAGCGCTTGCTGCCCCACTGCGCATCGGTGCTGTACACCGCCTACCCGTCGTACGAGACGGTGAAGGAAGCGTTCGCGCTGGGGGTGGACGCTTTTCTGGTGCGGCCGAGTGAGGATCTGAAGGCGCTGGCCGAAAAGGTCGCGGGGGCCTTGCGCAGCCGCGGCGGCATCCTGCTTGGCTGAGGTGAAGGCCGAGCATGCGGGCCATCATTCTGGGGCTGCTGTTCGCCGGCTTGGTATTCGCGGGCTACCGGTTCTGGAAAGTGCGCTGGGGGCCGCCGCCCGCGCCGGTGGTGCGGGTAGCGCCGGAGGCGCCGGCGACTGGCAAAGATCGACGGCGCAAGAAGCGCGTGCGCGGGGCGACC